>JAAZOP010000079.1 GCA_012797735.1 Myxococcales bacterium | reverse complement strand
GGGCGGGAGCGCGTTTTTCGCTTCCAACTCCCTCCGGGATGGGACGGACCGGACGCTACGGGTCGACGAGCGACAGCTCCCGCAAGGTGCGCAGCCCCTGCACCCCGCTCACCCGCAACACCACCTGGATTGCCTTCCACATCTCCGGCCGCGTCGGGCGCCTCGTGATCTGCCAGCCAAGGTCCTCCCCCCTGGGACGATGTCCTGGTCCGTCCACCGTTCGGACGGTGAGCGTCCTTGACACCCGGAACCGCTCGCTGGTAGCTTGCCCGCCATGAGACGCGACATCATGCGGAGGTTCTGCGGGTCGGCGTGCGGGCTCGCGGCGCTGCTGTGGCTGGCCTGGACCCCGTCGGCCGGGGCGCAGTCGCGCCGGGCGCGGGGCGAGGAGTCGAGCAGCGAGCGGGCGGCGGCCGAACGGGCGGTCTGGGACTTCGTCCACTTCACGTCGCCGACCGAACTGGTCGACGTCCTGGACGCCGCCGACGGCGACGACCCGTTCGACATCAGCCTGTCGGTGGCCTACCAGCGCAGCCTGCGGCGGGCCAAGATCGTCCGCGAGTGCCGGAACCCGCTGTTCTGCCAGCGGGACGACGGCGCGGGCACCCAGTTCGTCGATTACGTCGACATCGCCCGCTACACGCAGGTCTCGCACATGCTCGACCTGCTGCTGACGGTCGGCCTGTACCATGACCTCCACTTCTATACCCGCTGGCCGTTGATCCTGTCCGATACGCGCGACCTGGACTACGAGGACGGGACGAACCACACCGACGTCGATGCGATCCTGGGCGGCCTGTTCGACCTGCCGTTTTCCTCGCCGGAACGTTCGGGAATCGACTGGTTCGCGGTGGGGTTCTCCTACGCGCCGTTCAACCAGGAGCGGGACCCGACCGAGCCGACCTGGGTGCTCAACCTGGAAGGGCGGTTCGGCATCGGCCCGACGCTCACCCCGGCCGAGTCGGGCGACGGCAACGACGGCGGGATGAGCAAGGGGGTGAACGAGATCCGGTTCGGGACGGCGCTGTCGCGGCGTTTCCGCTGGGTCGAGCCGTACTCGGGGCTGTTCGCCAAGGTCGGCATCCCGAAGTACGACACCTTCCACCACTTCGATGCGCCGCTCGAGGGCCAGATCAACACGATGCCGCCGGTGGAGGGGACGCTGCTGTTCGGCCTGGACATCATCCCGTGGGAGAACCTGGAGCGGTTCCAGAAGTTCTCGATCGGGATCGAGATCTCCGGCACGTACCACAGCGAAGGGCGCGACTACAGCGAGCTGTTCGACGCGCTCGGGACGTCCACCGACGCCCGGCTGACGTACGACGGCAACAGCGGGCCGGGGTGCGAAACGCCGGACAACCCGGCGACGCCGTGCTGGAACAGCCAGTACGGCCGGGACGAACTGTACGCCTGGAGCGGGATGACCGACGTGGAGAACTACGGCACGTTCGCCGGGCGGCTGACGTTCATGGTGCAGGCGGCGAAGTACGTGAAGTTCGCGGCGGGCGTCGGGTTCGCCCACGACCAGGAACACTACATCACGTTCACCGACGAGTGCAATTCCGAGGTCGACGGGACGTGCACGATCGGCGGGGCGCCGTACAACCCGATGACGCGCGAGGTGATCGACGCGCCGGGCAACCGGTTCCGCGTCCAGGAGACGACGATCTTCGACGTGTTCGCCAGCGTCACCGCGATGTTCTAACCGCGCTCCGCGGAACCGACATCGCCCGTTCCCTGGGGGGGCGCGCGCCGGACGGCGCGGCGGCAGCGAGGACCAGCATGGCAGAGAAGATGAAGGCCGTACGCAAGATCGAGCCGAAAGTGGGGGCCTCCTGGCAGGAAGTGCCGGTGCCGAAGATCCCCCCGGACTGGGTGCTGGTCAAGGTCCGTGCGACCTCGATCTGCGGCACCGACGTCCACATCTGGAAGTGGGACCCGTGGGCCCAGGGCCGGATCGGCGAGAAGCGACTGCCGCAGACGCTCGGCCACGAGGTGGCGGGCGAGGTGGTGGAGGTCGGGGCGCACGTCCAGCGGATCAAGGTCGGCGACTCGATTTCGGCCGAGACCCACATCTACGACCCCGGCGACCTGACCGCGCTGCTCGGCAGCTTCCACGTCGGCGAGCACATGAAGATCCTCGGCGTCGATTGCGACGGCGCGTTTGCCGAGTACTTCGCGGTGCCCGAGTCGGTGGCGTGGGTCAACGACAAGAGCATCCCGCCGGAGCTGGCCACCATCCAGGAGCCGCTCGGCAACGCCTGCTACGCCGTGCTGGGCGAGGACGCCGACGTCGCGGGCAAGACGATGGTGATCACCGGCGACGGACCGATCTCGCTCTTCGCCGTCGCCGTGGCCCGCACCTGCGGCGTGGCCAAGATCATCCTGATCGGCAAGTACGACTTCAACATGGAGATCGGGAAGAAGCTCGGCGCCGACCACCTGCTCTACACGAACAAGACCACGGCCGACGAGCGCTACCAGTTCGTGCGCGACCACACCGGCGGCAACGGCGTCGATATCGCGCTCGAGATGGTCGGTTCGCAGGAATCGATCGTCGATTGCTTCCGGATGGTGCGCAAGGCCGGGCGGGTCACGGCGTTCGGCATCGCGGCGCAGTCGCCGCTGCCGGTCGATTACAACGCCGGCATCGTGTTCAAGGGGTGTCAGATCCACGGGATCAACGGCCGCAAGATGTTCGACACCTGGTATCGTAACCGCAACCTGCTGGCCGCGGGACGGCTCGACGTCTCGCCGGTGATCACGCACCTGTTCGCGCTGGAGGACTTCGCCAAGGGGTTCGAGGCGATGACGACGCGGCCGCGCGCGTCGGCCAAGGTCGTGCTGTTCCCCGACCCGGCCGAGTTGGCGGCGGCGCGCAAGCGCCTGGGGATGAAGTAGCGGTTGGACCCGCGGCGCCTGCGGGGCGCCGGTTGCCCGGGTCCGCGCGCGACGCGGGCGGACCGGCCGGGGGACGAGGAGGACGAGAGATGTACGGCAAGATCAAGGACTGGCTGCAGAGCGAGCTGAAGAGCATCCGCGAGCAGGGGCTGTACAAGTCCGAGCGGATCATCATGACGCCGCAGGCCCCGGACATCAGGGTCAAGACCGGCGAGGAAGTGATCAACTTCTGCGCCAACAACTACCTCGGCCTCTCCTCCCACCCCAAGGTCGTCCGGGCCGCCCACGAAGGGCTCGACAAGTGGGGCTACGGGATGAGCTCGGTGCGCTTCATCTGCGGCACCCAGGATATCCACAAGGAGCTGGAGCAGAAGGTTTCCCAGTTCCTCGGCACCGAGGACACGATCCTCTACTCCTCGTGTTTCGACGCCAACGGCGGCGTCTTCGAGCCGCTGCTCGACAAGGACTGCGCGATCATCACCGACCAGCTCAACCACGCCTCGATCATCGATGGCATCCGCCTCTGCAAGGCCACCCGCTACATCTTCAACCACGCCGACATGAACGACCTGGAGGACAAGCTCAAGCAGACCCAGAACGCCAAGTACCGGCTGATCTCCTCCGACGGCGCCTTCTCGATGGACGGCGACATCGCCAAGCTCGACCAGATCTGCGACCTCGCCGAGAAGTACGACGCGCTGGTCCAGGTCGACGATGCCCACGCCACGGGCTTCCTCGGCAAGCACGGCCGCGGCAGCCACGAGCACAACAACGTGATGGGTCGGGTCGACATCATCACCGGCACCTTCGGCAAGGCGCTCGGCGGCGCCTCCGGCGGCTTCACCTCGGGCCGCAAGGAGATCATCGAGCTGCTCCGACAGCGCTCGCGCCCGTACCTCTTCTCCAACACCGTTTCCTCCGCCGTCGTCTACGCGACGATCGCGGTCTTCGACCTGCTGTCGGAGACGACCGAACTGCGCGACAAGCTGGAGTGGAACACCAAGTACTTCCGCGAGAACATGACCAAGGCCGGTTTCGAGATCAAGCCGGGCGTGCACCCGATCGTCGCGATCATGCTCTACGACGCCCCGCTCGCCCAGCGCTTCGCCGACGCCCTGCTGAAGGAGGGGATCTACGTGATCGGCTTCTTCTACCCGGTCGTGCCGAAGGGCCAGGCGCGCATCCGCGTCCAGCTCTCCGCCGCCCACGAGAAGAAGCACCTCGACCGCGCCATCGCCGCCTTCTCCAAGGTCGGCAAGGAGCTGGGGGTCCTCCAGTAGCTCCGCCCCCTCGCGAGTCGCGCCATGCCCGCACGCCCCTCCGGCAACAGCCCCGACCCAGCCGCGCTCGCCGCCCTCCAGGCCGAGACCGAGCGGGCGTTGCGGGAACGGCTGGAGCGGCTGCGCGAACAGGCGGCGGCCCTGACGCCGCAGGCGCCCGCGGAATCGTTCGCCGCGGCGCGCGAGGCGCTCGGGACGTTGCGCGATCAGCTCCGGCACGATCAGCGGATGGGTCGCCTGCCCCGCGGCGCCGTCCGGACTCTGCAACGCACGCTCGACGAGCTGGGACACGCGGTGCAGGAGCGCCAACGCGAGCGGGGCCGGCAACTCGCCGAGCAGCGGGAGGCCGGCGCCGCCCACGCGATGGCGCTCCCGGCGGCCGTCGAGGAGTTCGTCGCCGCCGTCGAGGCCTACGACCCGCTCGAACGCGGCCGCGAGAAGGCCGACGCCGTCCAGGCCGCCCGCCAGCGCGTCCAGGAACTGCTCGACGCCGGCGCCGACCGCAACAAGGCCCGCGAGGCGCTGGCGCGCTTCGACCGGGCCCGCCGGACGCTCGCCGCCAAGTACCGGCGACGCGATGCCGAGGCGCACGATGCCGAGGCGCACGTCGAGGGCCTGCTGCTCGGCCTCCGGGCGGCGCTGGCGGAGATCGACCCCGACGCCCCCAAGGAGCGGCTCGCCGTCGCCGCCAGCGCCCGCCGCAAGGTGGTCGAGGCCTTCCGCGACCTGCTCCTGCCGCGCGAGGTCCGCGCCCGCCTCCAGGCCGCCTTCGAACCGCTCGACCGCCGTCACGCGGAGATCCTCCGCCTCCGCCACGAGGCGTACCTCGAGCGCAAGGCGAGGCGCGAGGAGCGGGAGCGGGAGGCCCGGGAGCGGCGCGCCGCGCTGGAGCGGGAGTGGACGCGCTACGAGGCGAAGCTGCTCCACTACGCGGCGGCCTACTGCTCGCGCGTCTACGCCTTCGACCCCGCGGAGGCTCCCCGCGGCGAGGCGGCCAAGGTCCGGCAGAGCCGGCGGCCGTTCGACCTCCTGCTGCGCGAGCGCGGCGGGCGCGTCTCGCGCGTCAACCGCATCGTCGCCGCCGTCCGCACCGCCGCGCTCGACTTCGAGGCCCGGCTCGACGAGCGGCGGCGGCTCTTCGTCCGGGACGGGCGTCCCGCGGAGGACACCGGCGCCGCCGAGGCGCCGCCGGCGGATCTCCCCGAGGCTCCGGCCGGGCCGGACGCCGGCGATGCGTCGCCGGCCGGGACCTCCCAACCGTGATCGCCTTCCTCGGACTCGGCGCGAACCTCGGCGACCCCGAGGCGCAGCTGCTCGACGCGGCCCGGCGCCTCGACCGCGTCCCCGGCCTCCGCGTCCTCCGCCTCTCGCCCGCCTACCGTTCGACCGCCCACGGCCCGCCGCAGCCCGACTACGTCAACGCGGCGCTCCAGGTCGACACCACGCTCGCGCCCCAGGTGCTGCTCGAGGTGGCGCTGCAGGTCGAGCGCGCGATGGGGCGGCAACGCGACGGAACGCGCTGGGGTCCGCGCCCGATCGATATCGACCTGCTGCTGTTCGACGGCGTGGTGCTCCAGGGCGCCGCGGCGGCGCCCGCGCTGGCGGTGCCGCATCCGCGGATGGCCGAGCGCCGCTTCGTGCTCCAGCCGCTGTGCGACCTCGACCCGGGACTCGTGCATCCGGTGTTCGGACGCACCGTCACCGCGCTGCTCGCCGCCTGCCCCGACGCCCCGCTGCTCGACGGGCCGTGGACGCTGCCGCGTCGGGCAGCCGTCGAACGGCTCGACCACGGCGGCGACGCCGCGCTGCGCGTGTCCGGCGCCGACCCCGCCGACCTGGTCGTCCAGGCCGCCCTCGGGCTGGTCGAACTCGTCGCGCCCCGCGAGCGCCTGCGCGAGCGCGACCGCCGCGAGGCGTCGGTTCCGCTGCCCGCGACCGGCGGGCGGCTCTCGCGCGGGGCGCTGGCGGAGGCCCTGGTCGAGGCGTTGACCGAACTCCTGGTGTGGCTCGACGCCGACGGCTGGCTGCCGGCCCGCGTCACGGCCGAGTTCGCCGGCACGACCCTGCGCCTCTCCGCCTTCGGCCAGACCGTGCGCGGCGCCGGCGTCCCGCTCGAGCGTCTGCCGAAGGCAATCACCCGGCACGCCCTGCGCGTCATCCGCTCGCGTCGCGAGCCCGGTTCCTGGCGCGCGCACCTGGTGATCGACCTGTAGGCGGCGCGTGCCGGTTCACGGCCTCCAGCACGGCTGGCCGGAGAACGAGTGGCGCGCCGGCGAGGGCCGCGCCCGGGCCCTGTGCCGTCCATCGGACCGACCCTGCGTCGGGCGGACCCGCGGCCGGCGGACGCCGTCGTGATCGAGATCCTTCCGCAAACCGCCCCTTTCCTGTAGTCTACGGGCAATGACTCGCGCCCGCCCCCGCCTCGAACGCCTCGACGAGTTCCGCTGGCTGCTTCCGCGGCAGGGCGAGATGCGGGCCGAGGGGATCGTGTATGCCTCGCCGGCGCTGCTGGCCGAAGCCGAGGGTTCGGAGGGCAGCGCGGTCGAGCAGGTGGCGAACGTGGCGCACCTGCCGGGACTGGTCGGCCGGGCGCTGGCGATGCCCGACATCCACTTCGGCTACGGTTTCCCGATCGGCGGCGTCGCCGCGTTCGACCCGGGCGAGGGCGGTGTGGTCTCCCCCGGCGGCGTCGGCTACGACATCAACTGCGGCGTCCGCCTGCTCGCCTCCGACCTCGCCGCGGAGGACCTCGGCCCGCGCATCGAGAAGCTGATCGAACAGCTGTTCCGCGCCGTGCCGAGCGGCGTCGGCTCGGAGGGCCTCGCCGATCTGCCGCTCGACCAGGAACGCCTCGACCGCGTGCTCGCCGGCGGCGCGAGCTGGGTCGTCGAGCAGGGTTTCGGCGAGGAGGAGGACCTCGAGGCGATCGAGAGCCGCGGGTGCATCGGCGGGGCCGACCCGGCGGCGGTTTCCGAGCGGGCGCGGGCCCGGGGTCTCCCGCAGCTCGGGTCGCTCGGGTCGGGCAATCACTTCGTGGAGGTCGGCCGGGTGGCGGAGATCCACGACGCCGAGGCGGCCGAGGCGTTCGGGTTGGGGCTCGGCCGCGTCGTGGTCTCGATCCACACCGGCTCGCGGGGTCTCGGCCACCAGGTGTGCGACGACGCGGTGCGCGAGATGGGCCAAGCCGCGGCGAAGTACCACCTCCGGCTGCCGGATCGCCAGCTCTGCTGCGCGCCGCTCGGCACCCCCGAGGCCGAGCGGTATCTTGCGGCGATGGCCGCCGCCGCGAACTTCGCCTTCGCGAACCGCCAGGCGATCGCGCACCGCGCGCGACAGGTTTTCGAGCGACTCTTCGGCGGTCGCGGCGCGGCCGCGCGGCTGCGCACCGTCTACGACGTGGCCCACAACATCGCCAAGTGGGAGGAGCATCGGGTGCGCGGCGCCTCCCGCCGCCTGTGCGTGCACCGCAAGGGGGCGACGCGGGCATTCCCCGCGGGACACCCGGAGGTTCCCGCGCGCTACCGGCGCGTGGGCCAGCCGGTGCTGATCCCCGGCGACATGGGTCGGGCGAGCTGGGTGCTGGTCGGGCTGCCGCGCGCGATGGAGGAATCGTTCGGCTCGTCGTGCCACGGCGCGGGCCGGCTGCTCTCGCGCGAGCAGGCCAAGCGTCGCGCCCGCGGGCGCGACATCCCGCAGGAACTGGGGCGGCGCGGCATCCTGCTGCGCGCCGCCTCGCGCGGCACCGTGGTCGAAGAGATGCCGGAGGCGTACAAGGACGTCGACGAGGTGGTCGGCGTCGTCGCCGGAGCCGGCCTGTGCGCGAAGGTGGCCCGCCTGGAGCCGCTGGCGGTGATCAAGGGTTGAGCGGCTCCGGGTCGGATCGCGCGACCCGGGGTGCCGCCGGAACGGGTCGCGCCGCGACGCCGGCGTCGTGTCCGCGAACCCGGATTCGTGCTAGGCTGCCCGTGGAGGTGGGCATGGCGGACCCGTTCGCCGAGTACGTGCGGGCCCACGCCGACCGCTGCCGGCGGGAACGGCAGGCGGCCGCGCGGCGTGCCGCAGAGGCGCGGGCGGCGGCCGAGGCCGCGGCGCGTCGGATCGGCGCACGAACCGGAGCACGGCGCGTGATCCTCTTCGGCTCCCTGGCGCGGAACGAGTTCCACGAACGTTCGGACATCGACCTCGCGGTCGAGGAACTCCCCGACGGTGCATGGATCGATGCGCTGGCCGCGGCGGACGGCACACCGTTCGAAATGCAGGTCGTGCCGCTGGAATGGGCGCCAGCCTACATCCGCGAGGCCGTGGCGCGCGAGGGGGTGGTGCTGTGGTCACGCTGAATGCCGCCGCGGCCGCGCGGCTCCGCGCGGAACTGGATCACGACCTGACCCAGCTGGCCCGCGTGCGCGACCAGATCGCGGTTCGAGCCTCCGCCACCGACGAGACGACGACGTACGCGCTGGCGCTGCTGTTGATGAACTACTACACGGGGGTCGAGAAACTGCTCCGGCGCGTCGCGCTGAACTTCGGCGGCTTGCCGCCGGCCGGCGAACGGTGGCATGCCGGTCTGCTGGAGGGCCTGACGATCGATCTCCCCGGCCTGCGCCCCCGTTGCTGCGTGCCTCGACCGCCGAACGGCTGGCAGACCTGCTTCGGTTCCGGCACGCCGTGCGCCACCTCTATGCCTGGACCATCCGGCGCGCCGACATCGACCGGCTCGTGACCGGCTTGCCGGCACTGCACGACGACGTCGCGGCCGACGCGCGGTCGTTCGGGAGCTTCCTGGACCGGTTGGCCGCGACGGAACCGTTCTCGTAGACCCGCTGCCGCAGCGTGGCCCGCGGACCGCTGGCCGTGGTACGTTGGCGGACCGTGGAGGCGGATCCGATATGATGCCGAAGCGCAGCGACTGGCTGATCGCGTTTCTCGCGGCGGCGCTGTCCGTCGCGGTGCTCGCCTTGCTGGGACGCGACTCCGGAGGGCCGAAGACGAGGACGGGCGCGGGCGCGGCGCCGGCCGGGACCCTCGCCGCCGAACCGGCGGCGAGCGACGGCGAAGGTTCCATCCCGCCGGTGGCGAACCCGAAACCAGCGCCCGCGGACGCGGCGGCGGTCCCGGCCGGACCGTTCTGGCGCGGGCATCCCCACGAGCCGCGGCCGTTCGGCAACCCCGACACGCATCCGATGCGCGAGCTGGCCGTGTCGGCCTTCCGCATCGCGCGGCACGAGACGACGGCGGCCGAGTACGAGGCGTGCGTCGCGGCCGGCGCCTGTCCCGCGCGCTCCTGTCCGGACGCGACGCCCGCGCTGCGGCCGCGGCAGCCGGTCACCTGCGTGACGTGGGACGCGGCCGCGGCGTACTGCGCCTGGGCCGGCGGGCGCCTGCCGACCGAGGCGGAATGGGAGAAGGCGGCGCGCGGAACGGACGGGCGGCGGTACCCGTGGGGGCATTCGGAACCGGACTGCGGGCAGGCCCTGACGGCGGCCTGTGGCGCGAACGAGCCGGCCGACGTGGGGACGCACCCGGCCGGCGCGAGCCCCTTCGGGGTACAGGACATGGCGGGCAACGCGGCCGAGTGGACGGCCGACTGGTACGCGCCGTCGTACTACGCCGCGGCTCCCGCGACCGACCCGGCCGGGCCGGCGAGCGGCGATCGGCGGGTGGTGCGAGGCGGGTCGTTCGCGACGGGGAGTCGTCTCTCGATGACCGGCTATCGTTCGTTTCTGGCCCCGACGCAGGCCCTTCCGGACCTTGGGTTCCGCTGCGTCTGGCCCGGACCCTGATACGAGACGCTCTCCGAATCCGTCGCAGCAGGCGACGACACTCCCGACCCGGGGGGCTTCCAGACCCTCCGCGTGCGACCCGAGGCTGCACATCGGTCGTGGCAGGCGACGACACTCCCGACCCGGGGGTTCCAGACCCTCCGCGTGCGACCCCGCCGGGCTGCATTCCGGGCCGCCCTGCGCCCGCCGCGCGACCCCGACCCGACCCCGCAAGGAAGTTCGTACCCGCTACTTCTTGCATAGCAATGCGGTCGGACAGCGGCGGCGTTGGGAAGGGAAGGAAACCCGAAGGCCCGCCGAGAAATCGGAGCTGCTTTCTGAAGACACATGAGACAGCAATATCGAACAAATGGAATTCACAAGCCATTATTGAAACCGACCAGCGGTTTCCGCGGAGGTTCTTGGAGTCTCGGCAGCGATAGTCGTTCGGGGTGCCAACCCCTCCAGGGGACTTGCGAAAAGGGCATGGAACTTGCCTTGGAAGGCGTGGCGAGGCAGAGGACCTCGCAGGTGAGGAACGACCCCGGGGTTCCGGGAGAGGAAGGGAGGCTGGCGTGCAGACCATCAACCGCTTCCGTGGGCGTCCGCCGACCGCGTGGATCGCGGCGGTGGGGCTGCTGCTCCTGACGGGTGGAGGCTGCGTCACGGGCGAGGAAGGGGAGGGGGGTGACCGGGCGTCGGCGCCGGCGGCGCCGGCGGTGCCGGAGGAGATCTCGCGCGCGTACTTCGCGGAGGAGTCGTGCTGCGAGGACGACACGCCGTGCCAGGACGGGTTGTTCTGCAACGGGCGGGAGACGTGCAACTGTTGGGGTGAGTGCGAGCCGCCCGACCCGACGTTCAACCCGTGCTACGACGCGGACCCGTGCACGTCGGACAGTTGCGACGAGTTGCGGGACATGTGCCCGCACACGCCGTTGCCGGGTCCGGGGTGTCCGTGCAGCACGAACGCGGACTGCGACGACAGCAACCTGTGCACGCAGGACATCTGCGACGCGGGTTCGGCGCGCTGCACGTACAACCCGGTGGGTTGCGACGACGGCGATATCTGCACGGCGGACGCGTGCGACCCGCTGGGCGGGTGCACGCACACCCCGGTGCCCGGCTGTTGCCGGTCGGATGCGGACTGTCCCGAGTCCGACCCGTGCTATCGGGGGGTGTGCAACACGGTGACCGGGGTCTGCTCGCGCGCGCCGCGACCGTTGGGGACCGCGTGCGCGAGCGACGGCAACGCCTGCACGAATGACATCTGCAACGGCTCAGGGACCTGCACGCATCCGCCGACGCCGGGCGCGCCGTGCGACGACGGGCTCGGTTGCACGACGACCTCGACCTGCAATTCCTCCGGCCTCTGCATCGGCTCGGGAAATCCGTGTTCGGACGGCTTGGCGTGCACCGGCGACGTCTGTACGAACACCGCCGGCGGCGGCTATTCGTGCACGTACCCGCTGTTGCCGGGCTACTGCCTGATCGGCGGGGCCTGCTATCCGGAGGGGGCTTGGCGGCCGGGCTACCCCTGCCAGTCGTGTCAGCCTTCGGTCAACCCCACGGGCTGGACGAACCGCACGGCCGGGTCGGCGTGTCCCGACGAGGGGCTCGCGTGCACGGGCGACGTCTGCAACAGCGCCGGCACGTGCACCCATCCGATCACGGCGGGCTACTGTCTCATCAGCAGCGTCTGCTACTCGAACGGGACGCTCAGCCCGTCGAATCCGTGCCAGTCGTGCCAGTCGGCGGTGACGCAGACGGCGTGGAGCAACCTGGCCTCCGGCACGGCGTGCCCGAACGACGGCATCTCGTGCACGCTCGACCAGTGCAACGGTTCCGGGACGTGCGCCCATCCGCTGGCGCCGAACTACTGCTACATCGGCGGTGCGTGCTACGCGAACAACGCGAACAACCCCGCCAACGAGTGCCAGGCCTGCCTGGTCGCGACCTCGACGTCGGCCTGGACCAACCGGGCCTACGGCACCGGCTGCACGGCGGACTCCTATTCCTGCACCAGCGACATCTGCAACGGGACGGGGAGTTGCACGCACCCGGTGACGACCGGGTGCCTGATCTCGGGCGTCTGCTACGCGGAGGGGACGAGGCGGCCGTCGTACGAGTGTCAGGGCTGCGTGTCGGCGACTTCGACCACGGCCTGGAGCAACCTGCCGGCGGGCACCTCCTGCACGCCCGACACGCACACGTGCACGCTCGACCAGTGCGACGGCGCGGGGACCTGCGTGCACCCGATCAGCAGCTACGCGGCCAACGACGTGTGCAACGGCTCCGGCATCTCCCAGACCGGGAGCGGCGCGACCGCCTACTGGCAGACCACCGGGGACACCTACTGCGGCCGCGACAACTACACCTCGGCCTGCGGCGGCGACAACGCCAACGGCGACAACATCGGTCCGGATCTGGTGCACTACTTCGACATCTCGCCCAACGAGTTCATGACCTACCGCTACCGGGTGCAGACCGCGGGGCCGGCCGCGTTCAACCCCGTGCACTACTACTACAACGGCTCCGGCGGCTGCGGCGTCGCTTCCCAGTACTACTCGTGCAACGACAACGACGTCTCGGGCGGCACCTGCTGGGGCTTCTCCGGTGCGCTGGCCCACGACGGCGACGACGCCTGCCAGTACAACCTGTGGTTCCCCTCCGGCCGCAACTACGTGGTGGTCGATAGCGCGGGCGCCGGCGGCACCTATACGGTCAAGATCGATCGCAGGGTCGCCAACACCTCGGATTGCTCCGACCCGCCGCTCCCCGAGTTGCAGCTCGGGGGCACCTGGACCGGCAACACCTGCTCGCCGCGCACCGAGGACTGGTGGACGAACATGCCGTACTGCGTGTCGACCACCTACGACGACGCCTACTACTTCAACATCTACCACATCAACCACACCGGCACGTTCGCCGGCCTCAACCGCGGCTACGTCGTGACGCTCGACGGCACCTTCACCACCGGCGGGTTCAACACCTCGATGTTCTTCGCGGTGAACAACTGCCGCAGTCCGTGGTACCTGCTGTCCTGCGACAACGACACCTACCACTACCTGTCCGGCGCGGCGGGCTACGGCAGCAAGATCGTGACCGGCCCGGTTCCCTCCGGCTGGTGGGGCGGGATCATCGTCACGAGCTATCCGCGGGCGACGTGCGGCAACTACACGCTGCGGGTGGAGTTCGATCAGGACGGCGACGGCATCCCGGACGGGAGCGACGGCAGCAACGCGCTGCTCCGCGGCGCGACGGCGACGATCGGCGGGGAAGGCGGAACCAAGCAGATCCCGAGCTGGCCGTGGGCCGACCACGGCTACAGCTACGCCTACCCGAACAACTCGTTGCCCGCTCGGTCGGGTGTCGAGGTCTACTACTCCTACGCGAACCCGAGCAGCCGGAGCATGACGATCCGGATCTACCCGCGCATCCGGGGCGATGTCTGGAGCGGCGCGGGTTCCTATCTGTGGGACGGCGTGGTCTGGATGCAGCCGCCGGTGGCGGTGAGCGTGCTGTGCAACGGATACGGTTGGTACTCGGTCGGCGCCGGCTCCTGGTTCGGCTGCGACATGTACGGCGGCGGCGAGTGGGAGGAGATCACCATCGCCACGGCGCCGGCGGGGACGTACCGTTTCGCGGTCGACAGCTACAACAACGTGCCGCGCGGCGGCTGGTACACGATCGAGTTCCGGTAGGCGGAGGAGGTGTGCAGGTGTTTTTCCGGCGAATGCGATGGTGGTGGGCGACGGCGGCGACGCTGATCCTCGGCGGAACGATTTCCGGCTGCGGCGACGAGGAGTGCCAGCGCAGTTCGGACTGCCCGGCGGGCTACTACTGCTCGCACAACTCGTGCGTTCCGTTCGCCACGGACGCCGACGCCGACGCGGACGGCGACCTGCCGGACGACGGCGTCGGACCGGACGGCGACGAGTGGGTCGGACCGGACGCGGACGCCGATCCCGACGTGAACGTGGACGGCTACATCCCCTACTGCGGCAACGGGATCCGGGACGACGGCGAGGAGTGTGACGACGGCAACTTCGAGGACATCGATGACTGCACCACGGCCTGTGTGGCGGCGCGCTGCGGCGACGGGATCGTCCGCCTCCACCCGGCCGACCCCGGCGACCTGGAGCAGTGCGACGACGCGAACGACGTCTCCGGGGACGGTTGCGAGCCCAACTGCAGGTGGAGCGGCACCTGCGGCGACGGCACTGCCACGCCTCCGGAGGAATGCGACGACGGCAACGCCGTCTGGACCGACGACTGCCTCAGCTGCACCGCGGCCCGGTGCGGAGACGGCTACGTCCGCCTCACCTCCTCGAACCCGGCCGACATCGAGGAATGCGACGACGGCAACACGACGGCCGGGGACGGTTGCGAGGCCGACTGTCGCTTCTCGCCGCTGTGCGGGAACGGAACGGTGAATCCGCCCGAGGCGTGCGACGACGGCAACTTCGACTCCAGCGACGACTGCATCGCCTGCCAGGCGGCGCGCTGCGGCGACGGCTACCTGCGCAGCAACCCCGCGGTGCCGGCGAACCGCGAACAGTGCGACGACGGAAACACCGTCTCGGGAGACGGCTGCGACAACGACTGCACCTATACCTGCATCGCCGACATCGACTGCCCGGACCTCGGCCCATGCACCATCGAGTTCTGCGATCCGTCGATGCACGTCTGCGCCTCGTTGCCGGAGTACGACGGCGTGGCCTGCGGCGGCGACATCTGCTCCGGCTTCGGCACCTGCCTCTCCGGAACCTGCCACTTCTCGGGGCCGCTCGACTGCAACGACTACGAACCCTGCACCACGGACGGCTGCGATCCC
Organism: Myxococcales bacterium; assembly: GCA_012797735.1. Classification (GTDB taxonomy): domain Bacteria; phylum Myxococcota_A; class Polyangia; order DRWM01; family JAAZOP01; genus JAAZOP01. Next base: position 338 of record JAAZOP010000079.1, on the reverse strand, counting down.
GCGCGGGGCGGCTGCTACCACACCGAGCGCCCGGAGGGCTCGGCCTGCGACGACGGGCTGTTCTGTCTGACCGGCGAACGCTGCCGCCGGGCGCTCGACGGACTCCTCTACTGCACCGCCGAACTCGGGACGAGTCCGTGTGACGACGGCGACATCTGCACGAGCGACGTCTGCGACGAGGATACGGATAGCTGCGAATACCTTCCGCCCGAGTACCGGACGCTGGAGTGCGGCGTCGAGTTCCGCGGCAACGCGATGGGGCGCCGCAACGACCACCACGACCTGGCCTGCCCGGGCGGCAACCAGCCTGCCGCGGGGGCCGACGACGTGTTCCAGGT
>JAAZOP010000078.1 GCA_012797735.1 Myxococcales bacterium | reverse complement strand
GCCCGCCCGCAGCGGCGCCCGCGCGGCGAACCGTCCCAGCCCCCGCCGGCGGCGCGCAGGCCGCTGTCGCTCCCTCCGATCACCGCCGAAATCCAGCTTCCGGACTTCCACCTGATCCGCAGCGACGCGGAATCCGATCGCCCGATCCTCCTCTTCCTCACCGGCGAACGCATCGGAACCGTCGTTTCCCTCGACCGCCTGCCCCTCACGATCGGTCGCGATCCGCTGGTCGAACTGGTCGTGCCCGACGAGGCGGTCTCGCGCCGCCACGCTCGCCTCGCGCGCGCCCCCGACGGCATCCTCCTCGAAGACCTCGGCAGCCGGAACGGCACGGTCGTGAACGGCGAACGCGTCGACCGGCGGGTCCTCGCCGACGGCGACCGGATCATGCTCGGCCGCACCGTCCTCAAGTTCGCGATCCAGGGCCGTCTGGAGGAGGACTACCAGCAGCGCGTGTACGAACTGTCGACGCGCGACGGGCTCACCAACCTCCACAACCGCCGCTTCTTCGACGAACGGCTGGCGACCGAGGTCGCGTTCGCACGCCGCCACGGCACCCTGCTCGGAATCCTGATGCTCGACATCGACCACTTCAAGCGGGTCAACGACACCCACGGCCACCTCGCCGGCGACCACGTGCTCGTGGAAGTCGCCCGCACCGTCGCGACGCGGGTCCGGGCCGAGGACGTCGTCGCCCGGTACGGCGGCGAGGAGATCGTCGTGCTCGTCCGCGACATCCCGCCGCAGGGGGTCGAGGTTCTCGCCGAACGCCTGCGCGCGGCCGTCGAGGCGTTGCGCGTGCCCCACGCGGGACGGTCGCTGGGCGTCACCGTCAGCATCGGCGCCCTCGTCGCCCGTCCCGGGCGCGACACCGATCCCGCCGCCCTCGTCGCCGCCGCCGACCGGCTGCTCTACGAGGCCAAGGCGGCCGGCCGCAACCGCGTGCGCGTCGCGGCGGACTGAACGCCCGTGGCGCCCGGCGCTCCCGAGCCCGACGGCGGCGACATCGCCTCCGCGGCCTGCGTGACGAACACCGTCGCGACGAGTTCGGGCACGGTCGGCAACGTGACCACGTCGCTCCGCGTGCCCGGACCCATCCGCGGGTCCCGTGTCGGGACGCCGCCATCGATGGTACGCTGGTACCCCGGCCGCGGCCGGAAACCTGCGGCCGCGTGAACGGGCAGGGGAGGGCGGGATGAGATTCGCGTGGAGAATCGCCGTCGTCGCGGCGACGACGGCGCTGGTCGCCGCGGGAGGCTGCGCCGAGGAGGAATCGTCGCCCGCCGGGTGCGGGCCGGAAAACTGTCCCGGCTGCTGCCTCGATGGCTACTGCGTGAGCGGCATCGTCCCGCACGCGTGCGGCGCCGGCGGCGAGGCGTGCATCGAGTGTCCACCGGGCATGGCCTGTCCGGCCGGGACCTGCGAGGGGACCTCCACCTGCGGCGACGCGACCCTGGACCCCGGCGAGGAATGCGACGACGGCAACCGCGCCGGCGGCGACGGGTGCAGCGCGTCCTGCACCATCGAGAGCGGCGCCGACGCGGATGCCGATGCGGACGCGGATGCCGATGCGGACGCGGATGCCGATGCCGACGCCGGCGCGGACGATTCGGGCGGCGGCGTCGAGCCGCCCCTGGGAGGTTCTTCCGGCGGCTCGGGCGGCGCGGCGCCGGTGGCGGGGGAACTGCGCACGGCCGGACGCGTGCAGTACCGCCTGGTGGTCCCGCCCGGCTACACGCCGTCGCGCCCGGCGCCGCTCCTGGTCGTGTTCAGCGGCACCGAGGGCGGTGCGGCGATGACGAACAACCTGCAGTCGGTCGCCAGCTACGTCGGGATCGCCGACTTCATCTTCGCCGTGCTGGACGGGACGACCTACTACGGCGACGGCGCGGCCGGGGAGCCGGTGATCGACGACGTGCGGGCCCGCTACAACATCGACAACGACGCCACCTACTTGCTGAGCGAGTCGGCCGGTACGAGCGCCGGGTTGCAGCTCGGCCTGTCGCTGCGCCAGTCGTACTTCGCGGCGTACTGGGCCAACGACGTCAACGCCTCGGCGTCTCCCGTGCGCACCGCCGCCGAACTCGGCTTCGCCCCCTGGGGCAACGCCGGGCCGGGGGGAGACCTGCCGGACGCACGGGCGATTGTCGACGGCATGCGCGCCGCCGGCTACCGGCTTCCGGCCGACGCGCCGTACAGCGGCGCCGGTTCGGGCACGCACGGCAGCACCGAGCAGTTCCTCGCCGCCTGCAGTTTCTTCCCCGGCAAGCGCCGGCGCTAGTGCGCCGGCCGGCTCGACCCGCCTCCCTGGAATGCGCGCGGTTGCGGCCTGCGGCTCCCCGGTGCCTGTCGCTGCGCCGCTCGGAACGACCCGGCTTCCCGTCTGCGGTTCGCCCCTCGCGTGGCCGCCTCGATTCCGCGACTGCGTGGCTCGCCATGGCGGTCCGCTTGCCAGGCGGGCGAACGGGTCCTATATTGCGGTCGCGTCCGGTCGTGGTGGCCGGAGGTTGTTGTGGCCATCGGGAGCGCGTGACGTCGACGCTTCCGACCCCGAATCCTGGGGGCGATACGGTTTCGACGGGTGGAATGAAGCGTGGGAGAGCGTGCCGGGGCGTCGCGACCCCGTATCAACGCGGCATTCGAGTAGCTGCGAACAACAGCAACCACGCTCTGGCGGCTTAGTCCGACCGGACGTCATTCAGGGGCGGCCCCGCCTGCGGCTCCCTGACTGGCGCAATCAAAGCAGGCTGGTCCTCCGGGACGTCCGGGACTCGGGGGACGAGATCGACCGGAATGGCGCGCGGGGATCCCGTCGGTCGGAGCCCCGTGTGTGACGAAAATGGCCGGCTACGCACGTAGCGCTCCCCGTGGAATCCACTCGGACCCGGGTTCGACTCCCGGCGCCTCCACTACGTAATCCCTCGACATCCTTACGATCACCCTACCCGGTCGTGCCCGTCTCCCCCAGCTCTCCCCCGGGCTCGACGATCCGGGCCTTGTCGAGGAGATGGATGGCCGCGTCGGCCACCGGGGGCGATAGGTGCATGTACTTCATCCGAAGGCCCTCAACCGCGCGGTCGTACCTCGAAACACCCGGTTGACGCTCGTTTTCCGAGCGCCGATACTCGGGAGTCAGAGACGAAACGTGGATGAAGTGTCCTATCGTCTGCGCGGATCCGGGCAAGCGGCTCGTGGCCGTGCCCCGGGCCGGGCGCAGCGACATTCGGGTACGCGCCGGGCGCGCGTACGTGGACGCCCTGCGCGACCTGCTCCGCCGCGTCGTCGCGGCGTGACCGGTCACCCCGGCGGGAGCGGGAGGGAGCGATGACCCAGGCCCGGCGGACGAGACGGACCGACCCCTTCGAGATCCTCGCCCGGATCGTGGGTGACTGGTTTCCGCAGCACGCGGCCGGGAGGACGCCCTGCCGGCTCGAGCCCGACGCGCCCGCGCAGGTGGCGGCGCTGTGGGCCGCGGTGGGCCGGAGCCCGGCGCTCGAGAGCCAGCCGGCCTTCGCAGTGCCGCCGCTCCGCGAGGCCGGCCGCCGCCTCATGGAGGAGATCTGCGCGGAGTGGTTCCGGCGCCCGGGCCCGCGGGAGGCCTGGGGCGTGGCTCGCGGCGCGACCGGGCTCCCGGCCGGGCTCCCGGCCCGGTTCCGCGTGGTGGACCCGGGCGACTTCCAGATCGAGATCACCGACGAGTCCCGGGACGTCGATGACCCGCCGCTCGTGGCTGTGGACGACCTGCACCCCCGGGCACGACTCCTGGACCCGAGCTACGTGGGGTTCACGATCACCAGCCTGCTCGTCACCGCCACGGGCCGGCGCGAGGTCACCCAGCACCCGCGGGGACTCGCCGGCGACCGGCCCCTGGCGCCGCTCTACCCGGGACTGCTGCGGGTGGCCGAGGGGATCTGGATCGTCGAGCCCTACGCGAGGCCGGGCTTCTCCTTCCCGGGACACCTGCGCTTCGAGACCTACGACGGGTACTCGGCATTCGTGGCTCGCCAGCCGGATGATGCCTTCGCCGCCTGCGGTGCGCCGCCCGGGCACCTCTTCGAGGTGACGGACCTGCCCGCCCACCTGCCCGGGCTCCGGGTGGTCCGGCACGGCAACCGGCTGGCGGGTCTCGGCCAGGTGGACGGCGTCTGGATCTGGGCTCGGCACGGCGGGCTCCGGTCCCCGGTGATCGAGATCTCCGTGGACCCGGCGCACCGCGAGGTCGCCGCGGCGTGGATCCGGTCGCTGAAGGGGCGCATCAAGCAGCAGTTCGGCCCGGGGTACCGCACCGTGAAGAAGGGGCCCTACACCTGGGACTACACGCTGCCGGAACACCCGATCCGGACGCCGGCCCCGCCGCCCCCGGCCCCGCACCCGCCCGCCGCGGTGCAGCCTCCGGCGCCGGCCCGCACGCCGGAGGAGGCGGCGATCCGCGCCGAGGCCGAGGCCCTGCGGCGGCTCCTCGAACGGAGCGAGCCGCAATGGTCGGCCTCCTGGCGTCCGGTGCGCCTGGGCCGGTCCGAGCCGGCCCACGTGCGCGTCTTCTGGGAGACCCTGGGCTGGTCCGACCTCCTCGCCCCGGACCTCTCGCCTCCGGAGCGGGCGGGCGGTCGCGCTGCGGTGAGAGCGCTGCTCGAGAACTACGCCGCCGGCGACCCCGGGTTCCGCCTCCGGCCGAAGGACCTGCCCCGGGCATACCGGCTCGTGAGCGTGGACGAGCAGGGCGTCGGCTTCTCCATCACCGACGAGTCCAGCGCCGCGCCGGACCCACCCATCGTGACCGTGCTCTCCGAGGACGGGCGGGTCCTGCCCGAGCGGCCGAGCTACGTCCGGTTCGCCGCCGCGCTCGCCCTGCTCGCCGCGCTGCGGGGCTTCGACGCCCGGCCGCACCGGGGCCGGCCGCCCCGGGGCCGCGAGCCCTTCCCGCGGCTTGTCCCGGGCGCCGTGCAGGTGACCGAGGACCACTGGCTGGTGCCCGATCCCCTCGCGGAGCAGCTCCTGGTCTTCCGCCGCTGAGCCTCGGATCCGGCCCGGCGTCAGATCAATCGAGATCTGCCTGTCCATCGACACCGCGACGTCCAGGGAACGTCCGCGCAGGCCTCGACCGGGTCGCACTCGCCCCGTCACCCGTCGCCGTCGAGCGCATGCTGATGACCGTCCCGGGCTTCACGACGACCAGGGCATCGCGCCACCCAGACCAGAGGCGCTGGAGGGTCACCCGGAAGAAGCCAAGGCAGGCACATGAGCACGCTGCTGTGGACAGGTGCTGGAGGGTCACCCGGAAGAAGCTGTCGGAGGGCCGGATCTTCGGGCGAGGTACGGTCCGGTGGCAGATCGCGAGCTGCTGGCGCAAGGCCAGGTTCTCGACCGTCAGCTCGTGGCGCGACCGGAAGGTGTCCAGCATGCCGTGGAGGATGGCGAGAAGGGCTGCGAGCATGGCGGCGGAGGATCCGGCGGCGGTCGGAGAAGATCAACGATCACCAGGCGGACGAGCACGGATGGGCCGGCGGCGAGGGACACGATCGGATTCGCGACGTGAGGTTCCTGCCCGCGTCAGATTCTGTCGCACCTTCTCGTCCAACATCTGAGAACGCGAAAGGGAGGACGAACGATGAAGGAGACGCGCTACTACTTCGGGTACGGCTCGAACCTCAACCCGGACGACTGGAACCTGCGGAATCCGGACGGGCCCGGATTCGCCGACGTCCTGGAGTACGTCGGGGCGGCTTGGCTGCCGGATGCCGAGGTCGCCTTCACGGCGAAGTCGCAGGGCCGGCGCGGCGGCGTGCTCGACGTGCGCGACCGGATCGGGTCGCTCGTCCCGGGAGCGATCTTCCGGGTCCATGGCGAGCAAGGGTGGCGGGCCCTCGACCGGAAGGAAGGGGCACCGGCATTCTACCAACGCGTCGACCGCGTGGCGCTGGGCATGGACGGGCGGGAGATCCCGGTGACCACGTACACCGTGACGCCGGACCGCCGGCATCGCTTCGTCAAGCCGCACGAGGACTACGTGCGGGCCGTCATCGCCGGACTGCGCGACCGCGGCCTGCCGGACGAGCACGTCCTGGCGGCGGCCGAGAACCGTGGCGGCGGCTCGGGGCCGGGCTGTGTGTTCGTCTACGGAACCCTCATGCGGGGCGAAGCGCTCCACGAGACGATCGAGGAATGCCATCCCGAGTCCATCCTCCTGGCGGAGACGCGCGGCCGGCTGGTCGACCTGGGCGGCATCCCTGCGCTGCTCCGCGGCCCGGAGCACGACGGCCGGGTCCGCGGCGAGCTGGTCGTCTGCCGCGACTTCGAGGCCTTGCTCCGGCGCCTCGACCGGGTCGAGGGGTTCCGCGGCTTCGGCAGCCCGGACAACATGTACCGGCGCATCGTGACCGGCGTCGGGATGATGGACGGCCACGAGCGCCAGGCATGGACGTACGTCTATGCTCGCCCGGCGGAAGGAGCGACGCCGATTCCCTCGGGCGACTGGCGCGAGCACCGCGGAACACGCCGGCAGGCTCTCGAGGCGATCGTTCGGGCCCGTTGCGGGCGTGGCGAGCGCCGTGTGGCGAAGGCCCTGGTCGACCAGTTTCTGGTCAGGCCGCGCGACGCGCGAGCGGCCATGGCGAAGCTGCTGCCGCTGGCGGACGCGCTCGAGCGCGGCGACATCTCCGAACGCGAGCTGGTCATGGCGGTCGAGGGACCGATGCGGAGTGGTTGTAGTCCGATCAGGCCACGGACCATCCGCACCGCCACGAGGAAGGCAAAGCGATGAGACGGCGCGGCGCAAGGCGATTCACAGCATGCCACTGGGTCCAGGTCGGACCGTCGTTGCACCTCGACGAGCACGGCGACCCGGCGCCGCCGCCATACGTGCGGTACCGGTTGTGCCCAGGGCGCGACGAGGACCGGGACGACGATGCCGGCGAGGTCCGGGAGCCGGCGGACGTGAGCGAGTTGCCGGAGATCCGGCGTGACGCCGCCGCGGGAAGCAGCGAGAAGGAGGAGGGCGAAATGGCGACGACGAGGAAGCGGACGACGAAGAAGGCGATTGTCCACGCCAACGACGAGACGTTCGACCGGGAGGTCGGAACCGGCGATGTCCCGGTGCTCGTGGACTTCTCCGCCTCGTGGTGCGGACCCTGCCGGCGGCTGGGCGAGGTTCTGCCCGCGATCGCGCAGGAGTTCGCGGGGAAGGTGAAGGTGGTGAAGGTCGACGTGGACGAGAGCCCGAAGGTTTCGGCGCGCTACGTCGACGAGGGCGTCCCGACGCTGGTCGTCTTCCAACGCGG
>JAAZOP010000077.1 GCA_012797735.1 Myxococcales bacterium | reverse complement strand
CCGCCGCCCGCGCCGCCGCGGCCCCTGCCGGCGAGGCCCGGAGCCACGACGCCTCCCGCGAGATGATGCTCGGCCAGCAGCGCGGCGTGGATGCCCTCGACTTCGGCCTTCGCGTCCAGGCCCGCGGCTTCAACGTCTACGTGCTGGGCGAGCCCGGCAGCGGCAAGACGACCAGCACCGAACGGATGGTGCGGGCGCGCGCGGAGCAGGAGCCGCCGGGACGGGACGTGATCTACATCTACAACTTCGACGAGCCCGACCAGCCGCAGGGGATCCTCCTGCCCGCCGGCCAGGCCGCCCCGTTCGCGCACGACATCGAGGAAGCGGTCGCCGAGCTGGGACGGGAAATCCCCCGCGTGCTCGCCACGGCCGCGTTCCGCGAGCAGCGCAACGCGATCCTGGACGGCAGCCAGCGCCGGGCCGAGACGCGCTTCGCCCAGCTCCAACGCCAGGGCCGGCGCCTCGGCCTGCTCGTCCGCCGCGACGGCGACCGCCTCGCCCTCACGCCCCTCAAGGGCGGCCAGCCGCTCACGACGGAACAGTACGACGAGCTGTCCGAGGCCGAGCGCCAGGCCTACGAGGAACGTTCGACGTCGTTCCAGCGCCGGGTCCCCGAGTACGATCGCCAGTTGCGCCAGATCCAGAAGGACCTCGAGCAACGGCTGCTGGAGGCCGAGCGGGCCGCGATCGCGCACGTGGTCGAGGTGATCTTCGGCGACCTGATGCAGCGCCACGCGGCGCTGGGACCCGCCGTCCGCCGGTACCTCGAACGGTTCCAGACCTACGTGCTGGAGAGCCACCGGCTGTTCCTCCCGCCCGAGGACCGCCCGGTCGCCTCCCCGGCGGAGGGCGTGGACGAGGCCGAGGAGCCGGCGGCGGGGGTCGCCGCGTTCCACGACCACATCCCCTTCCGCGTCAACGTGCTGGTCGACCGCCGTCGCGAGAAGCACGCGCCGGTCGTCGTCGAGCGCAACCCGACGTACCCGAACCTGTTCGGCTACCCCGAGTACCGGGAGACGCGGGGGATGTACGCCACCGACCACACCCTGCTGCGCGCCGGCGCCCTGCACCGCGCCAACGGCGGGTACCTCGTGCTGCAGATCAACGACCTGGCACGCAGCTCGCACGCCTGGGAGTCGCTGAAGAAGGCGATCCGGCACCGGGAGCTGCGGATCGAGGAGCTCGAGGACGAGACCAAGCCCAAGACCACCGGCTCGGTCCGCCCCAGCCCCGTGCCGCTCCACGTCAAGGTGGTGCTGGTCGGCCCGCCCGAAACCTACTGGGCGCTGCAGAGCCAGGACGACGATTTCACGCGGCTGTTCAAGGTCAAGGCCGACTTCGAGGCCACGATGCCGCTGCACCGGGAGACGATCGCCGCGGCGGTGCGGTTCCTGGCGCGGGTCGCCGCCGAGGAAGGCCTCCTGCCGCTCGACCGCTCCGCCCTCGCCGCCGTGCTCGAACACGGCGTGCGGCAGGCCGGGGACCAGCAGAAGCTGACCACCCGCCTCGCCCTGCTGATCGATCTCGCCGCCGAAGCCGACCACTGGGCCCGCCGGGCCGGCCGGCGCTCCATCGCCGCCGCCGACGTCGCCCGGGCGCTCGCCGAGCGCCATCGCCGGCACGAGAAGGACGAGGACGCGGTGCTGCGGGAGATCGATGCCGGGCAGATCCTGATCGACACCCGCGGCCGGGTGGTCGGCCAGGTCAACGGGCTCACCGTGTACGACCAGGGCGACCACCAGTTCGGCGTTCCGGCCCGCATCACCGCCCGGACCTACGTGGGCCGCAAGGAAGTGGTGAACATCGATCGGGAGGTCCGCCTCTCGGGCGCGATCCACGACAAGGGCGCCCTGACGCTCGTCGGTTTCCTCGGCGGCCGCTTCGCCGGCGACAAGCCCCTGGCGATGTCGGCCAGCATCACCTTCGAGCAGAACTACGGCTTCGTCGAGGGCGACTCGGCGTCCGCCGCCGAACTGTACGCCCTGCTGTCCAGCCTCGGCGGCGTCCCGCTGCGCCAGGACATCGCCGTCACCGGCTCCGTCAACCAGCAGGGCGAGATCCAGCCGGTCGGCGCGGTCAACGAGAAGATCGAGGGGTTCTTCAAGGTCTGCGTCCGCCGCGGCCTGCGGGGCACCGAAGGGGTCGTCATCCCCCGCGCCAACGTCCGCAACCTGATGCTCTCCAGCGAGGTCGTCCAGGCCGCGCGTCGCGGCCGGTTCCACATCTGGGCCGTCGAACACGTCGATCAGGGGATCGAGATCCTCACCGGCCTGCCCGCCGGCCGGCGCCGGCGCGACGGCTCCTGGGAGCCGGGCTCGGTCAACGAGCGGGTCGATCGAAGACTGCGGGAGCTGGGCGAGGTGCTGCGCCGCCACGAGACGCCCCTGCGCGCCTGACCGCCGTCTCGCGCCGCTTCCTCCGGTTTGCCGGCCGGGCGCTTCCGGCCTATCCTGACGGCGGATGGGAGGTCCGGGATGACGTTGCGCTCCGACCGGTGGCTCGCGCTCCCCCGGCCGACCGTCGCGGCGGCCGCCCTCGCGCTGCTGCTCGGCGCCGTCCTGGCGCTGCACCCCGCCGGATGCGGCGACGACGCCGAGTGCTCGACGGACGCCGACTGCGACGACGGCGTGTTCTGCAACGGCGCCGAGACCTGCGGCCTGCGCGGCCGATGTCTCGCGGCGATCGCCGGGCCCTGCGACGACCGCCGGGACTGCACCGCCGACACCTGCGACGAAGCCGCCCGCTCCTGCATCCACACGCCGCTGGACGGCGACAGCGACACGCACGCCGACGCGTCCTGCGACGGCGACGACTGCAACGACGAGATCGCGCACGTCCACCCGGGGGCCGAGGAGCGCTGCGACGGCCTGGACAACGACTGCGACGGCACGGTCCCCGAGGACCGCGACGGCGACGGACACCTCGACCCCGCGATCTGCCCCGAGGGCGACGACTGCGACGACGACGACGCGCGGCGCCACCCCGGTCACGCCGAGCTGTGCGACGGGATCGACAACGACTGCGATGGCACCGCCGCCGACGAACGGGACCACGACGGCGACACGTTCGTCAACGCCGACTGCGAGGACGGTTCGGACTGCGACGACGGCGACCCCGAGGTCCGTCCGGACGCCGCCGAGCGGTGCAACGGGGCCGACGACGACTGCGACGGCATCGCCGACGAGCGCTACCCGTGCGCGCGCGGGACGACCGTCGCCTGCTGGACCTCCTGCGGCTCGACCGGCACCGGCCGCTGCACCGACGACTGCCTCCTGCCGGCCGGCTCCGCCTGCCGCCCGCCCGCCGAGGTCTGCGGCAACCGCCTGGACGACGACTGCGACGGCTCCACCGACGAGGGGTGTCCGGCGGTGGATGCCGGATGCGTCCCGCGGTCCGCCGAATGCTGCGGCGACGGCCTCGACGACGACTGCGACGGCTCCACCGACGAGTCGGACTGCCGGCCCCACGGCGGTTGCAGCCCGGGCGTCTTCCGCTACTGCGACGCGGCCGCCGGATGGGGCTGGGGCGTCCAACAGTGCGCGGCCGACGGTTCCGCCTGGGGGCCCTGCCGCGAGGATGCGCCTCCCCCGGGCTGCCCCTGGACCCCCGGCACCGGCTGGGATCCCGCCTGCTGCAACGCCTCCGGCGGCTGCTGCGAGGACACCGCCGACAGCGACGGCGACGGCCTGACCGGCGACTCCGTCGGGCTGGCCTGCGGTCCCGAACCGGCCTGTCCCTGACGGGCCGGCGACCGACCGTCCGACCGGCCCTCCTCCAAGTCATGCGCTTCGTCTCGCCCGCCCGGAGCGCCGGCCTGGCGCACGTCGCCGTCTCGGGCGGCTCTCTGCATCCTGACCGTTCCACACGGCAAGCCTCACTGCAAACCCGCCTCACTGCAACCCCCCCCCTTGACAGGCCCCGCCGGAGCGGCGCATCCACTGGATGAGGCGTGACGAGGTCGAGTGGCGGCTGCGGTGACCGGCAGTGGTCGTTGCGCCCAGCGGTGACTCCTGGACTCCGGCGCGCGGTGCGTGACCGGCGGGGGGAAGGAGGAGGGGACGCAATGCGACGAGCTTGCGGCGCGTGGTTCCCGGCGGCGGTGTGTGCGTTTTTCGCGGGGGGGGGGGGGCTGAATTTCGTTACGCCGGCCCGCGGCGATGAGCTCGGTGACGACCTCCTGGCGGCGCTCGTCGCGGCAGATCCATGGCGGACCGGGACGACGGATGTGACATCGGTCGCCGCCACACCCGACCCGTTCTCGCCCGGTGTCGGGGACGGACGTGCCGACTCGATCGTGGTTTCGATCGCCGGGGCCGCGGCGCTGCCCGGCAACAGGAAGAAGGTCGAGTACGCCGTCGCGAGCTACGTCGTCGTCGCGCAGGGCGGGATTGCGGTGCGGACGCTCGTCACGCTGGTCCCGATCGCGTTCCCGCCGGGAAGCCGGCCGGGGACGACGATCGACATCGCGGTCGGCGAGGAGTGGGACGGCCGTGACGAACACGGCGGCTTCGTGCTCGACGGCACGTACGACGTGCGGGTGGTCCACGCGCTGCTGGGACGCAAGACGAGCGGCGCGACGGAACCCTGGCCGGCCGGGGACGATCTCGTTCTCGGCCTGGTCGCGACGCTGTCGGGCGGCGGGCCGGGCGGCGGAGGCGAGGGCTCGCCGTGGGCCGGCTACGGCCACGACGGGGTGAAGCTGTTCGGGATCGACGACGCCGGGACGACCGTCCGGGTCGACGACGCGCCGCCGGAGGTGTTCATCGACCGGCCGACCGACGGGTCGACGGTGATGATCTCGCCGGTGTCGGTCGCCGGTCGGATCGTCGACGCCTCGGGGGTCCGGGACGTCTGGGTGAACGGCCTTCCGGCGACCCTGTTCGGGCCGCAATTCGAGGTGTCCCTGGACCTCGAACCCGGTCCGAACGTGATCGATGTCCTTGCCGAGGACGGAGCGGGCAACCGAGCGATAGCGACCCTCACTGTCACGTTCGCCCCGGACACGACCGGCCCGACGATCGTCATTGACTACCCGTTGCCGGGCGATGTGCTGCTGGCGACGCCGCTCAACCTGGTGGGTCGGGCCGCCGACGACTCCGGAGTGACCGGTGTGTTCGTCAACGGTTCGGCAGCGCAACTCGCCGGCGGCGAGTTCCACGCCGCCGTGGACCTCGAGCCGGGCCCGAATCGGGTCGAAGTCCTGGCCGAGGATGGCTGGGGAAACCGGTCCTCGATCGTGGTGGTTGTCGAGCTGGCGGAGTCGGGTCCCCCGGTCACGGACGAAGACGGTTGGGTACGCGGCGAGGTGTTCGACGACGCCACCGGCGAGCCGATGGCCGGAGCCGTGGTCTCGTGCGCAAGCATCGGGCGCTGGACGGCCACCGGCGACGACGGGACGTTCGCTCTGCCGGTGCCGCCGGCGCCGTCCCAACCTCGTCCTCTGGCCACCCATCTCGTGATGGGCGGCTACTTCGACACGCCCGGGACCCGCTCGATCACGGTCAGCATCTCGAAGTTCGGCTACCTCGCCGGCTACCGGACGATCGATATCGGGCGGTTGCCGGCGGCCGTCGAACGCGTGGTCTCGCCGGTGTGGCTGACGAAGCGGGATCTGGTGCGGTCGGTGGTTCGGGCGGCCGAGGGCGGCACGGCCCGGAGCGGCGACGGCACCGTGCAGGTCGTCTTCCCGCCGGGCGCGCTGGCGGAAGACACCGCGGTGACGGTGACTCCGATCCCGCGCGGTCGGACGCTTCCCTCGCCGTTGCCCGGCAGCACCCGGTTCACCTACGCCGTGGACCTCCAGCCGAACGGCCTGGCGCTGCAGCCGGGGATGTCCGCCACGCTGCGGGTCCGCAACAGCCTTGGCCTGCCGCCCGGCGCGCTCGTTCCCGTCGGTCGGTTCGAGACGAGCGGCTTCCCGGCGCCGCAGTGGCGCGACGTCAGCGCGACGAGGGGTCAGGCCGTCGTGGATCCGACGGGACAATGGGTCGAATGGAACGGGCTGACGGGATTCTCGACCTACGACATCAACCTGCCGAGCCTCAGCGGTGCCCTCGCACCCGTCGCGGGGCTCGGCGGCGCCCCGGGCGGCGGCGGCGGCGGAAGCGGCGGCTGCGCCGGCGACTGCGGCCTGCCGCCGTGTCACCAGCAGGAAACCGGCGCCTCCAGCGTCTCGCGCAGCGACGGGGCGTTGCGGGAGGTGGTGGAGATCGGACCCACCGGCGCCGGGAACCCCGACGGTCTGTCCCCCTGGCCCCTGCGCTTGGTCTACTCGAGCCGGGCCGTGGCTCCCACGGCCCTCATCGAAGCGTACGCCCACGGTGGTTCGATGGCGCCTGTCCCCGTTCTGGGGCGAAACGTTCCGAGCATCGCCACGCCCTACGTGCTCGAGGTTCATGGGCGGCGGATTGCGGTGGATTACGATCCGGCGCTGCCCGACTTCGAGCCCGGTCGCGCACGGTTCCGGTATCTGTTCGATGGGCGGTCGAGGACCGGAGAGATGCTGCCGACTGGGCTCTATCCCTTCGGTCTCTCGATCTGACGCCGTTTCGACGAACTGGAGTACGCGCCGGCTCCGTGCTTCGGCTGTCCGGCGGCGCCCGGGACGACCTACGGTGTCCGTACCCGCGAGCCGGTCGATGCGTCGGTCGAGGAGACCGGCGTCGTGTCGCTGCGCAACGACGCCGGCAGTCCCTTCGGTGCGGGTTGGTGGCTGTCCGGGCACAAACGCCTGATGCGCGGACCGGGTGCCGACGGCACCTGGTGGGCGGCGTACGACGGAAACGGATCGGCCGAACTGTTCCGCGGGGTGCTCGGCGGCGAGGTGGTCACCGTGGCCGGCAACGGGAGCCCGGTCTGGGCTGGCGACGGCAGCCCGGCCGACCGTACGCCGGTGGTCGAGCCGTACGGCGTCGCGTTCGACGGCGAGGGGCGACTCTGGATCGCCCACCGGCTCAGTCCCAGCCCGGGGGCGCCCCACGCCGGCTATGGTGCGCTGAGCGTCGTGCGCGACGATGGCACGCTCGTCGTCGTCCTGCAGCAGGATCTCGGGGCGCCCGGCGGGGACCCCTGCGCCCATCCCCTCGAGGGGTTCCAGCCCACCGGCCTCGCCTGGAGCGCGGCCACCGGCCTGGTGGTCGTCGATGTTTCCCACCTGAAGACTGTTCACTGCGTCCCGGACCCGAGCGCCCCATCCGGACTGGCCTGCACGATCGAGTGCCTGGCAGGCGGAGGCGCTTGGCCCGACGATCTCCCGGTCGAAGGCGCACGCGCGTTGGGCGCCTTCCTCGACCCCGCACCGGGGATCTGGGCGGCCGACGACGGCACGGTTCTCGTGGCCTCCGAGCGGAAGGTCTGGGCGATCCGGGACGGCTTGTTGCACCATGTGGCGGGCAACGGCGACGCGACGTGGTCCGGCGACGGTGGCCCCGCGACGCTGGCGGGGCTCGGCGAGACCGTCCACGCGGTCGCGCGCGACCGCGACGGCAACATCTACGTGGCAGGAGCTGCGCCGTTCGATCCCTACAGCCGCGGCGTCATCCGTCGAATCGACGCTTCCGGGACGATCTCCACCGTACTCGGTGGTCCCGGCGCCGAATGGACGGATGACGGGGAGACCGCCGCCGGCAACCCTTCGCCCGAGGTCTACTCGATCGCCATCCGTCCCGACGGCGGCCTCGTCTTCGGCCTCTGGCGACCGCCCCCTGGCGGGGACCCTCCGGCGTGGGCCCCCTCGGGCGCCGTCCGCACGATCGAAGAACCGGGTGGTCGACTCCGTACCCTGGCCGGTACTTGGCGGCGATTCGAGCACTACTCGGGCGAGGGCGTCCCCGGGCCGCGCTCGGGGATCGGACGACCGGCCGCCCTGGCCGTGCATCCGGCCCGGGGAGACGTCTACTGGGCGGATCCGGTGGCGCATCGCGTGCGCCGGATCGTCAGCCCCGAAGCACCGCCCGTCCTGGTTCCCTCACCCGGCACCACGACCCGCCTCAACGCTCCCGTCGGAGCCGGCCTCGATCCGGGCGGCGAGATGGAAATCACGCGCAAGGGCGGAGTGCGGGACGTTTTCGTTGTCCTGCCCGACGGCGTCACGATCCGCCACGATCGGACCGAATCCCCGGATCGACGGCAGGCGATCCGCTTCGAGTACGACGCCGCCGGCCGCCTCGCCGGCGTCCGCGATGCCGCCGGGCGCGCGGCCACGCTCGACTACGACCCTGGGAGCGGCAAGATCCGCTCCATCATGGACTTCAGCGGACAGGTCACCGAACTGGATGTCGACGGGTCGGGCGACCTGGTCGCCGTCCGCCTGGCCGGACATCCCGAGACCGAGCGGACCTTCGAGTATGAACGCGGCAAGCACCTCCTCCGTGCGCAGACCAACGGCCAGGTGTCGACAGACTACCAGTACGACGGGTTCGGTATGGTCCGCACCGTTCGCCGCAACGGTCGACCCTTCCGCGCGATCGATCCCGTGGCCGGCAAGTACCTGAACAACCACCTGGACGGTGCGCGCGGCGTACCTCTGCTGAAGGTCGACGCCGCCGACGGGCAGGGTGCCGGCTTCCCCTTCACCACGACGGTCGCCGACGAGACCGGGACGACCCGCGAGTACGCCTACGCCTGGTCTGCCGTCGAGAGCGGATGGCGCCGCGCGGCCGGCGACCCGGTCTTCGATCTCGTCCAGGAAATCGACGTCACGGGGGAGTGGGTCTGGCGCCGCAGCGATCCCGCCGCGAGCGACTGGCGGGTTCGAAGCTACGACAGTCGAGGGAACCTCGTGGCGGAGGCCACGATCGAGACATTCATCTTCGAACGCGTGACGTCCCAGACGACCTGGGTCCAGGATCCCTTCTGCGACCGGCCCACCCTGCGCCTCGGCGCCACGGGTGACGGGGATTCCGTCGAGGCGGAAATGTGGGCGTATGACCCCCTGTCGTGTCGCCTCCTCTCGCACACGCGGGGCATCGGAACGGCCAGGTCGACGAGGACTTGGCGCTACGATTCCGCCGGACGGCTGTCCGAGGTCGCCGACGACAACGGCTGGCTGCTCCGCTACCCGCTGTACGACGAGCGCGGACGCCCGCGGCGCATCGAGCGCCGCGACGGGTCGATGACCGAATTCGTCCGGTACGACGCCGCCGATCGCCTTCTGGAGGAACGGACCACCGGCGCGGACGGTTTCACCCGCACGACGACCCGCACCTACAACGCGCTCGGCCAACTGGTCGAACAGTGCCTCACCGGCGGCGGCTGCACGACCTTCGACTACGAGGACTCCAGCGGCGGCGGAAGCTGCTGCGGCGCGGCGACCGCCCGGCGGATCACCGTGACAGACCCCGACGGCGCGGTCTCGGTCCGGGAGTACGCCGAAGGACGCCTCGTGGCCGTCACCGCGGCGCCGTCCGGTACCACCCGCAAGACTTGGTACGATTCGGGCCGCCTGGCCTCGCTGGTGGACGCCGGCGGTGCCACGACCCGGTTCGAGTACGATTGGCTGGGCAGACCGGACCGCACGTTGTTCCGGTCGACCGAGACCGGCGCCGAACAGACGCTCGTGGACCTGCAGTACGACCCGCAGCGCTCCGATCGCGCCTTCTTGGCCGTCACCGACGGGGACGGTCGCACCTCTTCGTACGCCTGGGGCACCAAGACCTGGGACCACGAGTCGCTCGTCGAGGAACACCCCGCCGACGCGACTGGCTGGTGGTCCCACGGCCATGCGGTGTTGACCGGTCGGCCGTCGCAGACCTGGCGGAAGCGGGAGGCCGCTGCCATTTTGGGGTGGACCGTCTACGAGTACGACGGGCTCGGGAGAACCACGGGCGTCGAATACGCTCACGAGGGACGAAGCGGCCGAACCGTGTCCTGGCACTACCAACCGAACGAGCCCGCCGCCGCCAACATCGGCCGGCTGCAGTGGATCAGCGACGCCGGACCGGTCGACCCGTTGGCCCGGGTGTCCTTCGACTACCACGCGGACGGCTCCGTCGCCACAGAGACGCGGCATCAGCTCGGGCGGGACTACGTGAT
>JAAZOP010000076.1 GCA_012797735.1 Myxococcales bacterium | reverse complement strand
GCGATTGGCTGGGACGAGACGCGGCGGGAGTACCTGGTGGTCTGGTCGGACACGCGGAACGGGACGGAGTCGTGCGGGGGGGCGGACTGCGGGGCCGAGCTGTACTTCGCGCGGCTGGACGAGACCGGACGGAAGATCGGGACGGAACGGCGGATCACCACGGCTCCCGGTCGTCCGTGGCGGCCGGCGCTGGCCAACCGGGGCGACGCGTGGGGCCTGGCGTGGGCCGACGAGCGGGACGGGAACTTCGAGATCTACTTCACGACGTTGCGCTGTCGCTGAACCGGGTCAGGGTGCGGCGGTCGGGCGGTCGGCCGCTTCGTCGCCGGCGCGCGAACGTTCGTGGTCGAGGCGCTCCATGATCCGGTCGGCGTAGATTTCCTTCTCGCGCGGGTTGCTTCCCGGTCCGACCAGTCCCTCGCGTTCCATCCGTTCGACGATGCGCGCGGCGCGGTTGTAGCCGATGCGGAGGTGCCGCTGGATCTTGGAGATCGATGCCTGCTTGAGGCGCAGGGTCAGTTCGAGCGCCGGCTCCCAGTGCTCGTCGTACTCCTCCCCGTCCCCGTCCTCGTCCTCGCCGTCCTCGTCGGGCTCGGCCACGATCGACTCGTCGTAGGTCGGCTCGCCCTGCACCCGGATGTGCTGCACCACGCGTTCGATCTCGTCCTCGCTGACGTAGCAGGCCTGGATCCGGAGCAGGTCGGAGGCGCCGGGCGGCAGGAGCAGCATGTCGCCCATGCCGAGGAGCTGGTCGGCGCCGTTCTGGTCCAGCACGGTGCGGGAGTCGGTCTTCGAGGAGACCTTGAAGGACAGCCGCGTGGGGAAGTTGGCCTTGATCGTGCCGGTGATGACATCGACGCTGGGACGCTGGGTGGCGACGATCAGGTGGATGCCCGCGGCGCGGCCTTTCTGCGCCAGACGCTGGATCGCGCTCTCGACGTCCTTCGCGGCGACCGACATCAGCTCGGCGAGCTCGTCGATCACGATCACCAGGGCGGGGAGCTTCTCCAACGGTTGGTCGGGGGGAGCGGCCGGAGCGGACGCCGCGGGCGCCACCTCGCGGGCCACGCCGTCCGGTCCCTTGACGACGATCTTGACCGCCTGGCCCGCGGCGGGGGCGGCCGCGGCGCCGCCGTCCCGGAGCGCGGCCACCTTCTGGTTGTAGTGCGTGAGCTGGCGGGCGCCGATGGTGGCGAACAGGTGGTAGCGCCGCTCCATCTCGCCGACGGCCCAGCGCAGGGCGAGCGCCGCCTTGCGCATGTCGCTCACCACCGGCAGCAGCAGGTGCGGGATCCGGTCGTAGGCGATCAGCTCGACGTGCTTCGGGTCGATCAGCAGCAGTCGCATCTGCTCGGCGGTCTGCCGGTAGAGGAGCGAGACCAGCGTGGCGTTGATGAACACGCTCTTGCCGGTGCCGGTGGCGCCGGCGACGAGCAGATGCGGCATCTTGGCCAGGTCGGAGTAGTACGGCTGGCCGGTGAGGTCCTTGCCGATGGCGATCGGGAGCATGCCGCCGCGCTTGGCGAAGGCGGGGTCCGCGAGCAGTTCCTTGAGGTACACCGTCTCGCGCGTCGGGTTCGGGATCTCGAAACCGACCGCGTTCTTGCCCGGGATCGGGGCGACGATCCGAACCTTGGTCACCGCCATCGCCATCGCCACGTCGTTCTCCAGGCTGGAGATGCGCGAGAGGCGCGTCCCCGCCGCCGGGCAGAACTCGTAGGTCGTCACCACCGGCCCCGGGTGGATCTCGCGCACCTCGCCCTCGATGCCGTAGTTCTTGAGCGTCTGGGTGAGCTTGGCCGCGTAGTCGCGGAGCACCTCGGGCGAGATGCTCGTCGTCTGCTCGGGCGGGTCGGCCAGCAGTTCCAGTCCGGGCAGCGCGTACGGCGAGGCGGCCGCCTGCGGCTCGGCCGCGAGCGTGCCGCTGCGGCGCACTTCCCTGCGGCGTCGCGGCCCTTCCACGATCACCGGCTCCGGCGGCGTCGCGTCGGCCGCCGCCTCCTCCTTCGCCGCCGGCGCCGCGTCCGCGGGCGTTCCCGCCGCCGGCGTCTCGACCGCCGCCGTCGCGGCGTCCGGCACGGGCGGAGTCGTCGCCGGCGGCGCATCGGCCGGCGTCCGCGGCGTCTCGACGTCGAAGAAGCCGGCGGCGCGCGCCGCCTCGATCACGCGTTCGATCTCGTCGTTGGCCGGGTGCCGCATCGCCTGGGCCAGACCCGCCAGCACCGACCGCTCGCGATCCTCCGCCGGCGCGGCCGCCGGCGCGGCGGCGATCCGCGGTCGCTGGTGGATGATCGGCTCGACCGGCCTG
>JAAZOP010000075.1 GCA_012797735.1 Myxococcales bacterium | reverse complement strand
TACCCCTGCTGCTGCTGGAAGCGTGGTGAGCCGGACGGCTTTGGACGGCCGTGCACCACGTCCCCGAGCCGGTGCGGTCGTCTCCGGGCCGGCACGCGGTCTTTCGTGCCGCGCGCGGACGGGCGGTCTCGCGGGGCGAGCGACGGCGGCTACTGCTCCAGAATCAGCGAGGGGGACTGCACGTAGTGGTCGCTGTAGTCGCCCGATTCGTGGCGGTGGTAGAAGTACAGCCGTGCCTCGACGAGGCCGGTGCCGATCAGCGCGGACAGGTCGCACGCCGCCGGCGGCTCGGGCACCGTGATCGTCGTCGCGTCCTCGGGACCGCGGATCCACCACACGGTCTGCTCCTCGTCGAGGATCAGCAGCGCCGGCGTCACCGCGGAGTCGAACAACTCCCAGCGCAGCGGCTCGTGGAACGGGTGGCGCGCGGTCGGCCGGGCCGGCGCGATCAGGCGCGGGGCGTCGACGAAGCGCAGGTCCTGCGCGCCGGACGCCGGGAACCCCTCCACGACCACCCCGGAGACCCAGTCGTCGCCGATCACGCGGAACGCGGTGAGAGGATGCGTCGCGGCGGCCACCGTCACGTACTCCATGTCGAAGTCGATCGTCCCGCCCGTGCCGAGCGTGGTCGAGTTGATCGTCCCGAGCACGGCCATCGAGTCGAGGTCGAAGACGCTGACGAAGCCGTAGTCCGGGATGCGCAACGGGCTGTCCCCGCGCGTGACCGTCTGGAACGATCCCGTCACGTTCGTGGCCGTGGCCGGCGTCGCGAAGTCGAGATCCACCGTCGCCGGCGCCGTCACCGCCGCGTGGTCCTGCACGACCCAGCCGGAAATCGGCATCGAGAGGCAGCCCACGCACGGCGCCGGTTCCTGGGCGAACTCCACGGCGATGATCGTGAACGGGTCGTCCGGCGCGACCTGGATCGACCAGGCGGGGCCCGGACGGTCGCTCCAGAAGCTCTCGCCGTCCGTCGTCGCGCTGACCAGCAGCGAATGATGGTCCGGGTCGGCCATGTGGAGCGCCGTGCCGGAAACCTCGACCCGCGCCGGCGCGTCGTCCAGCGGCAGACCCAGCGCCAGTTCGATCTCGCCGTCCGCCTCCACGATGCCCACACGGCTCACCAGCCCGTACGCGTCCCGCCACGCCGTGGCGGCGGCCGTCCCGGCGGCCCAGTCGAGCCCTTCGAAGGTCGTCCGGCCGTCGGCTCCCGTCGTCTGCTCGACCCGCCCCCGGCCGGGCAGGTCGGCGGCCACCACGACGCCGGCCGTCGGCACGCCTTCGCCGGAGGACGGGTCCGCCACCGTCACCAGCACGGTGAGCGTTCCCGTGCCGCCGCCGCCCTCGTCGGCGACATCGGCGTCGGCGTCGGCGTCGGCATCGGCGTCGGCATCGGCGTCGGCGTCGGCCCCCGTCGCGTCGTCGCGGCCGCCGTCGTCGGGCGTCGCGTCGTCGTCGCCGCAGCCGGGCGCCGCGGTGGCGAGCAGCAGGGCCAGTGACCAGATGCAATAGCGCATGATTCCCTCCCTTCGAGGTCGGTCCTCCTGTCCGGACGGACCGTAGCCTAGCACGTTCGCGGGCGAACGGAACCGGGTGACCGGCCGGTCGCGAAGACGGCCCGGCCGCAGGCGCCGTCCGCGGGTCGAGGCCCGCCGGTCCGCGCCGGGACGCACGGCGGCGCCGGCGCGAGGGGATGCGCGGAATCCAGGGTCAGTCGGCGGGCGGCGGAAGACCGTCGTCCGGGATGCCGAGACGCTTGCGCAGCTTGCGGATCGTCGAGGCGTGCAGCCGGCAGAGCCAGGAGCGCGACAGGCCCAGGTCCTTCCCCGCCTCGGACAACGAGGCGTCCTCCACGTACAGCCGGCGCAGCAGCGTCCGCTCCTGCTCGGGGAGCTTCTCGATCTCGTCCAGGACCCGGCCGAGGTCGCAGACCTCCTCGCCCGGCAGCGACGCCGCCTCGGGCGCCGCCTCCCGCGCCGCCGCTCCCGCCTCCGTCGTCAGGTAGACCACGCTCAGGTCCGCCACCGCCTCGCCCACCAGCTTCGCTGCCACCGAGCGGGTCGGGTTGCCGTAGGCCGTCTCGGCCAGCGTCTCCATGTAGAGGTCGGTGCGCTCCGCCGCCCGCAAGCGCTTGTAGGCGTTGACCGGCAGCCAGCTCAACTCGCGCAACCCGTCGTAGATCGCGCCGCGCACCCGGTACCAGGCGAACGTCCGGAACGGCACGCCTCGCGAGGGGTCGAAGCGCTGCCGCGCCTCAATCATTCCCAGCGCGCCGTACGAGACGAGCTCGTCGAGCTCGACCTTCGGCGGCAACAGCCGGTGCACGGATCGCGCGACCGAACGGACGAACTCCACGTCCTCCGCGTCGAGGCTCGGGGGCGGCGCCGCACCGCTCATCGACGACGCTTCTATCCGAAGAGGCGCCTCCGCGTCCAGCGTGCGCGAGGGGGCGGGTCCGGTAGGATGCCGGTCGAGGAGGCGACGTGGCGCGGCGAGACGACGGGCGGTGGACGACACGGGCGCTGG
>JAAZOP010000074.1 GCA_012797735.1 Myxococcales bacterium | reverse complement strand
GGCGTCCGACCGGCGCGCCGAGCTTCGCGGCCAGTCGCGGTCCGTCGCCGAACGCGAGCGTGCCGACGGTCGCCCGGGGAAGCCGGCCCGCGATCCGCGGCGCGACTTCCGTCGCGAACCCCGCGGCCAGTTCGGCCAGGGCGGACGCCGCCTCCCGCGAGCAGCCCAGCGCCAGCACGAGGTCCACGTCCTTGAAATCGACCGTGAACGTCAGCTCGCGGCGGACCGACGTGCTGTTGTACGGCACGCGTTCCACCCAGGTTCCCTCCGGGACGCCGTCGTCGGGGTCCAGCGGATCCGTTCCGGCGCCCCATTCCTCCAGGTCGGTCCAGGTGTCGCCGTCGGTGTCGACCACCCGGCGGTCCGTTCCCAGCGCCCGTTCCTGGGCGTCGTTGAGGCCGTCGTTGTCGCTGTCGGTGTCGCGCAGATCGGGGACGCCCCAGTCGTCGGTATCCCGCGGCCGGGTTTCCAGCCGGTCGTCGCCGGCCTCCTCGGCGTCCGGGAAGCCGTCGTCGTCGCTGTCGGTGTCGAGGAAGTCGGGCACGGTGTCGTCGTCGGTGTCCAGCGGATCGGTCCCGCAGACCTCGTCCCCGGCCTCCTGGCGGTCGTAGACGGTGTCGCCGTCCGCGTCGAGATCGCCGGTGTTGGGGATCGTGTCGCCGTCCGCGTCGTCCTCGCCCTCCATGAAGTCGGGGAGGAAGTCGCCGTCCCGGTCGGGCCACGGACAGCCGGTGTACTCCTCGCCGGCGTCGGACGCGTCGGCCACGCAGCGCCGCGTGGCGAAGTCGCAGCGTCGTCCGGCGCCGCACGGGGCGGGACAGACGTTCGCGCAGGCGCCCGCGCGGCACTCCTGGTATGAGGTGTCGCACGGCGGGTCGCAGTCCACGGGGGCGACGGGTTCGGCGGGGCAGGCGCCGGCGAGCAGCAGGCCGGCGGCGGCGGCGACGGGCAGAACCCTTGACGGACGGAAGGTCAAGCCCCACACTCCCTGCGTGCGGTTCCCGCCGCCAGGAGGCACGCCATGACACGTCGTCGGGTCGTTTCGGTCGCCACGGTTCTCGTCCTCGCCGTCGCCCCCCTCGCAGCGGCGGCGGACCCGGTCGAGGACTCCCTCGCGAGCCTGCGGGCCGTCGCCGGGCCTCAGCTTAGCTACCTCGCCCGACCGGGGCAACCCGCGTTGCGGACGGTGACCGGCCGGTTGACCGTCGAGCCGACCGCGGACCTGCGGGGCGCGGCGACCCGTTTCCTGGCGCAGCACGCCCGGGCGCTCGGCCTGACGCCGGGCGCCGCGCTGCGCTTCGACCGCGAGGTTCCGCTGTCCCGGGGCGCGGTGCTGCGCTACCGGGAGCACATCGGCGGGATCCCGGTCGTGCGGGGCCAGGTCGCCCTGCGCTTCGACGGCGACGGCATCCTGCGCCTCGTGAACTCCTCGCTGCGGCCGTTCGCCGCGGTGGAGCCGCCCGAAGCGCTGGTCGGGTCGGCCGACGCCGTCGCCACGGCGCTCGAACTCCCCGGGCTGGCCGCGGCCTCCGACCCCGAGCGGCTCTGGGCCGGGCTGGTGTACTACCCGGTCGGCGACGAGGCGCGGCTGGCGTGGCAGATCGAGACCGGGGCCGTCCCGGCCCTGCTCGCCAACTGGGTCGTCTGGATCGATGCCCGGACCGGCGAGCCGCTCGGCCGCGAGAACCGCGTCTGGTTCGACCGGCTGGCGAACGTGTTCGAGGAGAACCCGGTGGCGACACCGGCGATCGTCCAGACGACCCTGGACGACCTGCCGGCCTGGACCGAGGACCCGTACTACCTGACGGGCGAGCTGATCCTGTCGCGGAACTGCATCGACCGGCACGAGCTGATGCTGGTCGAGATGATGGGCTTCTCGCTCAACGTCCACATCTGCTCCGAGGTGCAGGTCGCGGCGGGAGACGAGAACCACGACTTCCTGTTCGCCGACAACACGGACACGGCGCCGGAGGATCTGTTCGCCGAGGCGGCGATGTTCTACCACGCGATGAAGGCCTACGACTACTTCCAGGGGTTGGGGTTCGGCGAGCTGCCGACGTCGCCGCTGGCCGCCTCGGTCAATTTCCGCATCCCGATCGATGCCGCGGGCGGCGGCTTCGACCTGGAGAACATGACGAACCCGAACGGGACGCTCTACCCGTTCGACAACGCGATGTTCATGCCGGCCGGCGAGATGTCCGCGTACCTCCCGCGCGACATGGACTCGATCGTCTTCGGACAGGGGACGCTGGCCGATTTCTCGTACGACGGCGACATCGTCTACCACGAGTTCACGCACGCGGTGACCTGGGCCGAGATCAACTGGCTCGGCGGAGCGCTCGACGACCAGGGGCTGGACATCGGCCCCGGCGCGCTGTCCGAGGCGTACTCCGACATCTTCTCGATGTTCATCACCGAGGACCCGCGGATCGGCGACTACGGCGGCGCCGGCCTCGTGGCGGGCGGCGCGATCCGCGACCTGGAGAACGAGACGCGCTGTCCCGACGACATGATCGGCGAGGTGCACCAGGACTCGGTGCCGTTCTCGAGCGCGGCGTGGGAGATCTGGCAGCTCCACGGCGCGGCCGTGGTCCAGCCGTACTACGACGCGCTGATGACGCTCGTGCCCGACTCGGACTTCGCCCAGGCGACGGCCGCCACGCTCGCCGAACTCTCCTCCGCGCTCGGCACCACCGTCGCCGCGGAGGCGCGGGCCGAGTTCGAGCGGCGGAACGTGATCGACTGCCGGCGCATCCTCGACGCGAACGGCAGGACGTTCGCCATGTTGATGGGCGAGGGGACCAACACCCTGCCGGCCAATCCATACGTTCCCGGCTACGCCATGTTCCGCGTCACGGTGCCGGGCGGCCAGCGGCAGGTGCGGGCGGCGTTCCAGGCCCAGACGGGCGGGATGTTCGGCGGCACGATCACGCCGCACCTGGTGTGGCGCAAGGGCCCCGACCCGCTGACGTTCAGCTACCGCGGCGCGACGGTCACCGACAACGCCGACTACCGGGCCGACGCCACATCCCTCGGAGGCAACCGCTACGAGGGCGTCTACTGCGAAACCGACCGCACGCTGGACCCGGGCGACTACTTCGTCATGATCGCCAACCGCGGCGGCGCGACGATGACGATGTCGGCGATCCAGATCACCTACAACGACAGCGAGCCGGACGCCCCGTGCGTCGGCGGGACGACCCCCGAGACCGACGGCGGCGCCGACGTCCCGGCCGACGTTCCCGCGGACGCCCCGACCGACACCGCCGGCGACGGCGGCGCGGACGGCACGCCCGGCGCCTGCGACCCGGCGAGTTGCGACGAGGCCTGCCGCGGCGCCGGCCACGCCGGCGGCACGTG
>JAAZOP010000073.1 GCA_012797735.1 Myxococcales bacterium | reverse complement strand
GCTCGCACCCCCAACTCCCTCCAGCCCTCGCCCCTTCTCGCGGCTCACATGTAAGATATGAACCGACGAGATCTAGAATGACGTGTCAGGTCAGCCCTGTTAGTTGGTCGTGAAGAATCTGTCAAGGCGAATTGCCGAGGGGGGGCACAAACATCGAACTTCAATGGACTATTGTGCGAAATCGAACACCCGACGGGCCGACGATGGGGATCCAATAGGGCTCGAATTCCATGGCGCGGCCGGGGGCCGCCTCCAAGCGCGACACTTGGGCCGCGGGTCGAGAGTCGAGCGTCAAGGGCCGAGAGTTTCGTCGCGTGCCGCGGGGAGTTCGGAAGGTAGTGGACCAGAATCGACAGCCGCAGGGTGGTTTCGTGGTGGCCGGCGCGACCCGCTCTGGGGAACGCCGACTGCCTCAGGCCCGCCTCCCGCTCCACCCGCCCGTCATCTCGCCGAGGTGATCGGGATGGCCCGGAATCGGTGATCGGAATGGTCCGGAATCAGTGTGCGGGATGCTCCGGGATCAGTGAGCGGAATGGTCCGGAGCGGGCAGCGGGACCCGTCGACGATGTTGCAGGACTTCCCGGGTCCTGCCTAGGATGATCGCTGCTGAACGGTGTCCGCGAGAGGAACACCTCAGCGATGGAGCGATGCGCTGCAACGAAGCGACATCTTCCTTCGGACTCGGCAGCAGCCGCCGCCCGGCGGGCGCACGGAGGCCGCTCGGTTTGCGGCGAGGCGCGGCCCCCACCGGCGGGATTCGAGGCTGCGAACCGGTGTTCTCGCGTGCCGGTGGTCCGCCGCGTGCGGTCGCGACGGCGGCGTTCTTGTTCCTGGCCGCGGCGGCTGGCTGCGGCGCTCCTCCCGGACCGCCGGTGCTCGAACCCAGCCGGGCGTGGGACACTTCGCTGGTCGATCTGTTCGACGACGCGGCCGACTGGGTCACCCCGCTGCGCACGCTGCTCGGAACCCCCTGGTTCGAGGAGTACGGGGAGCGGCTCGCTCGACGAGTGGAGGAGGCCGACGTGGTCGCCGTCGTGCGGCTCAAGGCGAGTCTCCCGCCCGGAGGGGCGCAGGCGGCCGGGGCGCTCGAAATGGAAGTTCTCCAGTCGCTGGTCGGCCGGGCCGTCCCGGGCATGATCGTGCGGCTCGACGTTCCGCCGGCCGCCGCGGGACGCCTCGATGCCGAAGCGGCCCGTATCGAGGAGCAGGGGCGGTTCGTGGCCTTCGTCCGGCTGTACCGTGGCGAGACGGGCGACGTGCGCAACCACTGGCACCTCTCGCCCTTCGATCAGGACCTGGTGAACACGATTCGGCGGACGACGCAGCGCTAGGATCGTGGGGGCGACCGCCAGTCCTGGTGGTCCGAGGAACCGACCGATGGAGCGACGCAACATCACGCTGACCTACGGCAAGGACCGCAGAACGTACTCGTGCCCCGCCGGCTTCCTCGCCGGCGAGCCCCTCGCGCCCCGGCCGCTCGCCGGCGGCCGGCCGCCGCGCGAAGCCTTCGCCGACGCCCTCGCCCACCCCGAAGGGTCGCCGCCCCTGCGGGACCTGGTTCGCGGCCGCCGCGTGGCCGTCGTCATTGCCGACGAGTTCCGTGCCGGGCTGCAGCGGGAGATCCTCGATGTGTTGATCGCCGAGGTCGCCGCCGCGCGACCGTCCCATGCCGCCCTCTTGATCGCCACCGGCTCCCACGACCCGTCGATCTACGCCCGCACCCTCGTTCCCGCCGCCCGCGACGCCGCCGCACGCCACGGCCTCGAACTGCTGATCCACGTCCACGACTGCGACCGCTCCACCCACCACCATGTCGGCAACACCCCGATGGGCACTCCCGTGGACGTCGACGAGGTGCTGCTGTCGGCCGAGGTGCGGATCTACGGCCACGAGAGCAAGCACCACTACATGTGCGGCTACTCCGTGATCGACAAGCTGGTCCTGCCCGGGCTGGCGGCGCGCCGGACGATCGAAGCCAACCACAAGCGGGCGCTCGACCCCGCCTCCGCCGGCGGCCGCTCGCCCTGGCACCCCGACCCGAGCCGCAAGCACAACCCGTTCGCCGAGGACGCGCGCGACGCCCGGCAGATCTCCGAGCGGCGCGTCTGGCGGGACGGCGCGATCGTGGAACGTCCTGTCGACACGTTCGGTCTCGACATGATCTCCGAGGGGGGCAAGGTCGGCTGGATCGCCGCCGGACGTCCCGAAGCCTTCCTGCCGCGCATGCCGGTCGAGGTCGACCGGGTGGGCGCCTTCGAGGTCCAGCCGGCGCGCTACGTGGTGCTGTCGCCCGGAGGCCCTCCCGCCTCCCAGACCCTCTACTCCACCCAGAACTGCTTCGACATGGCGCTCCTCGGCGCGATCCAGCCCGGCGGCGAAGCGCTCGTGGTCGCCCCCTGCGACGGCCGTCCCGACGTCCCGCCCGACGTCCGCGGCCTGGCGCCCGACGCCGGTTCCAAGGCCCTGTTCTACGACGGACTCGTCCGGCTCCTCCACCGCCCCTTCGACGAGGCGGAGGCGTGGATCCGGGACCACTTCGAGCTGTACCTGTGGAAGACCCACCGGGTCCTGCGGCTGCTCCAGGTGGATCGCGTGAAACTCCACCTCCACTCCGAACTGGACCCCGCGCTCGCCGCCGCGGCCGGCTTCATCCCAGTGTCCGACCCCCAGGCGTGGATCGACGAGCGGGCCGCACGGGACGACGGACTCTGCCACGTGATCGACAACGGCAACCGACTGCTCGTCGTCGGCAAGCCGTGACCGCTCCCCGCATGCCCTCGCCTCCGCCGCCGCCCTCCGTCCCGCCGTCCGATGGCCGGCGTCCCCGCGCCGTCGTACTGCTTTCCGGCGGTCTCGACTCCGCCGTCGCCGCCGCCTGCGCCAGGAACGACGGCTTCGAGGTCCACGCCCTGACCGTTAGCTACGGCCAACGCCACGCGGTCGAACTCGACGCCGCCCGCCGCGTCGCCGCCGCCCTCGGCCTCGCCTCCCACCGCATCCTCGACCTCGACCTCCGCACCCTCGGCGGCTCCGCCCTCACGGACGACATTCCCGTCCCGCCCGCTGCCGGCCCTCCCGACTCCTCCTCGACTTCGCACCGGGAGGCGGCCGGACCCGCGGGCGAAGCGCCTGAACACCGCGACGACCGCCCGCCGGACGCCGCCGGCATCCCCGCCACCTACGTCCCCGCCCGCAACACGATCCTCCTCGGCCTCGCCCTCGCCCACGCCGAGATCCTCGGGGCCGCCGACATCTACCTCGGCGTGTCCTCTGTCGACTACTCGGGCTATCCCGACTGCCGTCCGGAATTCATCGAGGCCTTCGAGCGGCTTGCCCGACTCGCGACCCGGGCGGGCGTGCAGGACGGCGTGCGCTTCCGCATCCACGCCCCCCTCCAGCATCTCTCCAAGGCCGAGACGATCCGCCGCGGCCTCGCGCTGGGCGTCGATCTTTCCCTCACCCATACCTGTTACGATCCCGCCCCCGACGGCGCGGCCTGCGGCCGCTGCGACGCCTGCCGCCTCCGCCGCCAGGGATTCGTCGCCGCCGGCGTCCCCGACCCGACCCGCTACGCGACGTCCCCGTCGCCCGCGGCACCTGCGCCGCCACCCACCGTCCGCGTCCTCGAGTTGTACCGGTCGATCCAGGGCGAGACCACCTTCGCCGGCACCCCGTGCGCGATCGTCCGCCTCGCCGGCTGCCCCCTCCGCTGCTCGTACTGCGACACCGCCTACGCCCGACAGAGCGAAGGACTCGAGCTGTCCGTCGCGGAGATCGTCCGCGATGTCCGGGACCTCGGACCGGGTCTCGTCGTCGTCACCGGGGGCGAGCCTCTCGCCCAACCCGGAACGGTCCCCCTCCTGCGCGCACTGTGCGACGCCGGACGCACCGTGCTCGTCGAGACCTCCGGCGCCTTCGACATCGCCCCGCTCGACCCGCGCGTGCGCCGGATCGTCGATGTGAAGACCCCCGGCTCCGGCATGGCCGACCGCAACCGCCCCGGGAACCTCGCCGAACTGCGTTCCACCGACGAGCTGAAGTTCGTGCTGCTCGATCGCGCCGACTACGAATGGTCCCGCGACATGGTCCGCCGCGAACGGCTCGCCGAGCGTTGCCCGGTTCTGTTCTCGCCCGTCCACGGCAGGCTCGACCCGGCCGATCTGGCGCGCTGGATCCTCGACGACTCCCTGTCCGTCCGGCTCCAGATCCAGGTCCACCGCCTGATCTGGCCCGACCGCGACCGCGGCGTTTGACGGCTACCCGAGCAACCCCGCGACTTCCGCGGCGATCCGGTCCGCGGCCCCTGCGACATGCAGCGCGCGCGCCCGCTCCCCCATCGTCCGCCGCGCGCCGGCGTCGGCCCGCAGTTCGAGCACCAGTCGCGCCAGTTCGGCCGGGTCGACCGCATCGATCCGGCCGGCCTGCGGGTCGTCGATCGGATGCTCGATCAGCACGCGAGCCGCGCCGGCCTGCTCGAGCGACCGCGCGTTGGCTGTCTGGTGATCGCCCGGCAGGCCCCGTTTCGGAATCACGATCGCCGGCAACCCCACCCCCTGGACCTCCGACAACGTCCCGGCGCCCGCCCGGCAGACCACCAGGTCCGCCGCGGCGTAGTAGTCGCCGATCGGGTCGAGAAACTCGCGGGGGTGATAGCGGGCGCGCGCCTCGGGCGATAGCCCCGCGCGCTCCACGAACGCCGCCGTGTCCGCCGCCGGGTCGTAGCCGGCTCCCGAATACCGCCCCGTGCCGTGGACCACCACCACATCCGGCTCCGCCAACAACCGCGACAGCGCCCCGGCCAGGCCGCGGTTGATCGTGCGCGCCCCGAGCGACCCGCCGAAGGCGAGCAGCACGAAGGCGCCGGCCGGCAGCCCGAGCCGCCGGCGCGCCTCGGCGCGATCGGTCGCCCCGATCTGCACCCGCAGCGGATACCCGGTGTGCACCGCCCGCCCTTCGGGGAAGTACCGCAGCGACTCGCGAAAGGTCACCCCCACCCGGTCGACCCGCCGCCCCACCAGACGGTTCAGCTTCCCCGGTACCGCGTTCTGCTCGTGCACGAACGTCGCCGGACGCCTCGCCCGCGCGCGGGGAAGGACCGCGCCGACCGCGGCCAGCAGGACGGGGGCCGAGGCGTAGCCGCCGGTGCCGACCACCGCCGCCGGGCGCAGCTCCTCGAGCAGCCCGCGGGCGGCCCGGATGCCGCGCGCCAGCGTCGCCGCGAACCGCGCCTGACCCGCCAGGTCGAACAGCGCGGGCATCCCCGACGCGGGCACGTACCGCAGTTCGAACCCCAGCTTCGGGACGATCGCCTCCTCGGCGCGCCCGCGCGTCCCGACGAACACTAGCCGCACCTCCGGCCAGCGCCGCCGCAACGCCTCGGCGATCGCCACCGCGGGGTACACGTGTCCCCCCGTGCCACCGCCGGACAGGAGGATCAACTCGGGTGGAATCGCGGAGGGCGTGACGCTAGCCGCCCATCGAGATTGGCGGGGCGCAGAAGGTTTCCGAGAAGATGTAGAAGTTGGTGCAGGTGTACCCTTCTTCCGTCCGGCAGTCCGTCTCGGCCGTCGCCGGAGTGCACCGCTTCACGCAACCGATCGGACCGCCCATCGCGCTGGCGTCCATGCAGTAGCCGTCCGGACCGCACTCGTCGCCGCCGGGCGTGCATTCCGAACTGCAGTAGCCGCCGGGGAACGTGATCGTCCCGAACGTGCCGACCGGAATCTCGGTGATGCACTGCGGACCGAGGCCGGTGCAATCGTCGGGCGAAGCGCACGGCTCGCCCGTGTTCAGCTCGCCCACGTCGACCGGCGTGTCCGGCCGCGCGTCCTCCGCCGGCACGTCCACCGGCACGTCCACCGGCACGTCCGGCGTCGTCTCGGCCGTGTCCGCGTCGGCATCCGCATCCGCGTCCGCGCCGACCTCGGCGTCGGCATCCGCGCCGGTCTCCGCCGGCGTGTCGGTCTGTGTGTCATCGTCGTCGCCGCAGCTCGCGGCGACGAACCCCGCCAACACCAACACCAAGACCACCATCCACATCCGCGACAGCTTCATCGTCCTCCTCCCGGCTCGCGGACCGTCCGGCCCGGCGAGCCTCCGAACTCGCGGGAACTTAGCACGACGAATTCGGGATGCAAGTCTTTGGAATTCATGACGTGCGACATCGCACGCCGGGGTCTGAACGGGGGCCGGGGCCCGGGTCGGACCGTTGCAGACCCGCAGGAACCTTCCCCAGGACCGGTGCTCGACCGGCTGCAACGCCGTGCAACCGCCACAGCCGCCGCGGCCTCCCCGCGACCTCCGTGACCCGCGGTGCTCGACCGGCTGAGAAGCTCTGCAATCGTTGCGACGGAATGCGGCACCCTGCCGTCTGGACCGCCAGCCGAGGCTGTGCTTCGACCATGAACCGGGCCGGCGGGCGAGGCGACTAACCCCCCGTACCGACTCGCCCCGGCGGAGGTTCGGGGCGTCGGGTCACAAAGGGCTGGCCCGCGGCTGCAAACCGTGATATACATTGCGGTCCGCGGCGGTCAAAGCCAGGGAGACGGGGCAGCGATGCGCACGATGCAGGACCAGATCGCCGAGACCGTCACCCCGGCCGGGGGCGAAGCCCAGAAAGCCTTCGACATCCTCGCCTACCTCCAAGTGCTCCGCAAGCGGAAGTGGCACGCCCTGTTCTTCCTCGCCGCCGTCGTGGGACTCGTCACCTTCTACACGCTGCGCCAGCCGAAGGTCTACCGTGCGACGGCGACGATCCAGATCGACCCCCAGGCCCCCCGGGTCCTCGGCGAGAAGGTCGAAGCGGTGACGGAGATGGGGACCGGCTCGTACTGGTCGAACCAGGAGTACTACGAGACGCAGTACCACATCATCCGTTCCTTCGAGGTCGCCTCGCGCGTCGTCGCGCTGCACTCCCTGGGGTCCAACCGCACGTTCCTCGGCGTTCCCGAGGACGCGGAGGTCTTCGAGCCGGTCACCGACGCGGTGGCGACCGAGATGCTCCGCGGCATGATCGTGGTCGACCCGGTCAAGGACAGCCGGCTCGTCCAGGTTTCGGTCGATCACACGGACCAGGCGCTGGCCCAGCTCCTGGCCAACGCCGTGGCGGACGCCTACGTCGAGTACAACCGCGACGTGGCCCTCGAGTCGACCGTCAACGCGCGCGACTGGTTGATCAAGCAGGCCGAGGCGTGGGCCAAGACGTTGCGGGAGGCCGAGCAGCGGGCGGTCGATTTCCGGAAGATCAACAACCTGCTGTCGGTCAACCTCGAAGACCAGCGCAACCAGGTGGCCAACGAGATGGACTGGGTGGCCCAGCGTCTGTCCGAGACGCGCAGCCACCGGCAGCAGCTCGAGGCGAAGAAGGCCGAGATCGAGGAGCAGATCCGCAAGCGCGGGATTACCTCGGTTTCGATCGCCGAGGTGCTCGCCAGCCCGGTGATCCAGACGATGAAGGCACGGCTGTTCGAGAAGAACCTCGAGCGGGACGCGCTGGCCCAGATCGCCGCCGAGAACTGGCCCGAGATGCGCCAGCGCGACACCGAGCTGGAGACGATCCGCAACGGCATCCGCCAGGAGGTCCAGACGATCCTGCGCGCGATCGATGCCGACTACACCGAAACCGTCGCGTACGAACAGCAGCTCCAGGCGCGGGCCGACCAGCTCCAGGAGCAGGCCATCGCCCTCGCCAGCAAGGAACTCCAGTACACCCAGCTCGTCCGCGAGAAGGAGAACGCGGAGCGGATCTACCAGCTGATCAACAACCGTTCCGAGGAGACGACCCTCACCACGGAGCTTTCCCAGATCAACAACGTCCGCGTCCTCGACCCGGCCCTTCGTCCCGAAGTTCCCATCCGGCCGCGCGTCAAGCTCAACTTGGCCCTGGCGATCGTCATCGGCCTGCTCGGCGGCATCGGTCTGGCCTTCCTCCTCGAGGCGCTCGACACGAGCGTCAAGACCCAGGAGGACGTCGAGAAAGGCCTCGGTCTCGCCTTCCTCGGCATCATTCCCACCTTCTCCGCGGAAACCTCCGCGCGCCGCAGGCGCCGGCATCGCCGGCGCCGGGCGCCCGAGTTGCGCCTCGGCAGCCACCCGGACCTGTTCTGCCACGACAACCCCAAGTCGGCCGCCGCCGAGTGCTGCCGCTCGATCCGGACCAACATCCTCTTCATGTCCCCCGACCGACCTCCCCGCAAACTCCTCGTCACCAGCGCCTCCCCGCAGGAGGGGAAGACCACGGTCGCGATCAGCCTCGCCATCACGATGGCCCAGTCCGGCAGCCGCGTGTTGATCGTGGATTCCGACATGCGGCGGCCCCGCATCCATAGCGCGTTCGGCCTGGAGAACGAGGACGGACTGTCCACCGCGATCCTCGGCACCCGCAAGGTCGAGGACCTCATCCGCCCGACCCAGGTCCCGGGCCTCGACATCCTCACCTGCGGCCCCATCCCGCCCAACCCCGCCGAGCTGATCCACACCGAGCGCTTCAAGGAGGTCGTGGCCCAGCTCGAACGGCTCTACGACCGAGTCGTCTTCGACAGTCCTCCGGTCATCGCCGTCACCGACCCGGTGATCCTGTCGCGGCACGTCGACGGCGTCGTGATCGTCATCAAGAGCATGATGACCAACCGCCGCGCCGCCAAGTTCGCCGTCAAGCAGATGCGCGACGTCGGCGGCAACCTCCTGGGCGCCGTCCTCAACGACCTCGACCTCGAGAACCGCGAGTACGGCTACTACCACTACTACTACTACCGGAAATACGGGTACTACTACGGGACCCGCGATGACGAGGCGAGGAAGTCGAAGGCGGGGAGCCCCGACGAGGCGCCGGCCGACGCGAACGGCGACCGTGCCCCGCCGCCGGCCGCCCCCGGCTCCTAGCGCCGCGACACGGGAGCACGCGTGGCGAAGCGAATCGATCTCGAGGCCTGGCACGGCCGGAGTCTTTTCCTCCTGTTCTCCTGGGCCGCGCTGGCGCTCGGCTCCGCCCGCCCCTGGGCCGTCGCCGTCACCACCGGACTCGCCGCGCTCGCCTACGTCGTCGGCCGCATCGAACGCGGCTGGACCCGCCACGGTTCGCGGCTCGACGGCGTCGGCCTCGCTCTGATCGCCCTCACCGCCTTCACGTTCCTCCAACTCGTCCCCCTTCCCGCCGGGCTGGTGAAGATCCTCTCGCCCCGCGCCTTCGAACTCCACGACACCGCCTGGGCCGCCCTCGGCGTCGCCCACCGCGACGGCTGGATCTCGCTCTCTCTCGATCCCCCGGCCACCGCGCTGGCCGGCCTCGCCATGCTCGCCGTCACCTTCACCTACCTCACCGTCCGCTTCCGCCTGCGCCTGCACGGCGGCCGCGCCGTCCTCAACCCGCTTGTCGCCGCCGGTGCCGTCGTCGCCGCGGTCTTCTTCCTCCACCAGCTCGCCGGCTGGAACAAGGTGTACGACGAGTACGTGCCCCGCTACGTTTCCGTCGTTCCCCTCCCCGCCCCGTTCCTCAACGCCAACCATCTCGCCGGTGCCCTCGGTTTCTTCGCCACCCTCTCCTTCGGGCTCGCCCTCTCCACCGTCGACCGCTACCGCCGCCTGACCCTGATCCTCGCGGGCGCCATGACCGGCGGCGGCTGCCTCCTCACCCTTTCCCGCGGCGGCATCCTGGCCTTCGTCGCCGGCCAGGTCGTCTTCCTCGTCCTGCGCCTCGCCGCCCGCCGCGAAGGCCGGCCCGCGCCCCGACCCTCCACGCCTGCGGCCCTCACGCCGCCGGAAGGCGTCGCTGCACGGGCCGACCCGACACCGCCGGGCCCGGGACGGGACACCGCGACCACCGCCGCAACCCGTACCGCGGAAGCCAGACCGACCCACCTGGCCTGGGCCACCCTCGGCGTGCTACTCGCCGTCACCGCCGGCTCCTACGTCGCCTACGACGCCATCGTCGAGGAGTTCGAACAGGGGGACACGTCCAAGTGGGAACTGGCCCGCGACGCCTTCGTCATGGCCGGCGACCACCCCTGGACCGGCATCGGCCGAGGCGCCTACGCGGCCGCCTCGGCCCCCTACGCTGCCCGACCCGACACGGCGACCTACACCCACCCCGAGAACTTCGTCGCCCAGTACGTGGCCGAGTGGGGCGCCCCGCTCGGCGCCCTCGCCGTCCTCGGCCTCCTCTTCGTCCTCGGACGCGCCGTACTGCGCCCGCCCGTCAAGCCGCACAACGCCGCCGCGATCGCCGCCGTCTTCGCCCTCCTGCTGCAGAACACCGTCGATTTCGGCATGGAACTCCTCGGCCTCGCCCTTCCGTTCGTGGCCGCCCTCGCCGTCGTCCGCGAGACCGGCGCCGTCGGCGACGAACAGGGGGTGCGCCGCCCGAGCCACCCGCGCTTCCGCCTGCCGGGTTTCGCCTGGCTCTTCCCCGCCGCCGGCACCATCCTGGCCCTCGCCCTGCTCTACCCGTGGGCCGCCGCCAACGAACTGGAGGTCGAGGCGGACCGCTACCGTCTCTACGCCGGTGTCGAAACCTACCACCCGGGAATCCTCGACGACGCCCGAGGCGCCTTCGCCCGCCATCCCGCGGACTACTACCTCCCGCTCCAGACCGGCATCCACCTCGCCCGGACCGGCGGCGGCAACCCCCTCCCCTTCTGGAACCAGGCCCTGCGTCTCCACCCCTGCTCCTCCGTGACCCACTTCGCGCTCGGTACCTACTTCACCCGCACGGGCCAGGGCGCCCACTGGCCCCAGGCGATCGGCGAATACGCCCTCGCGGTGCAGTGCCGTCCCGCCGTCCTGCCGCAGGCGGCGGCGATCGTCGCCCGCCTGGCTCCGCGCTTCGAGGACGCCGCCGGTTTCGTCCTGCTCGCCGGCCCCGACCCGGTGCCACTGTGGGGAGCCCTGGCTGCCGCCTGGGAAACCGCCGGCAATCCCGCCGCCGCCGCCGCCGCCGATGCCGCGCTCCTCGCCCGGAGCCCGACCGACATCCAGGCCCGGTTCCGCCGCGCCCGCGCCGCCCTGACCGCCGGCAAGATCGAGGAAGCCCGACAACACCTGGCGGCCGCCGGCGCCGGTGCCGACCGCGAACCGCAGTACTACCTCCTCGGGGCCAAGGCCCTGCAGGCCCTCGACCAGCCGCTCGAAGCGATCGCCCTGCTCGAACGTGGCCTGGAACGTACGACCAGCGCGGAACTCCCCGCCGCCCTCGCCGATCTGCACGTCACGCTGGGCGACTACGACGCCGCCGAGAAGGCCCTCGCCGTGCTCGAAGCCCGCGCCCGCAGCCAGCAGGACCGCACCAACGCCGTCGTGCGCCGCATTCAACTCCTGACCCGCGTCGGCCGCGTCGCCGACGCGCTCGCCCAGACCCGCCGCGCCCTGGGCATCGACCCCGGACGCCTCGACCTGTGGAACCTCGCCGCGTCCCTCGCCGAACGCCTCGGCGACACCCCCGGCCTCGTCTGGGCCCTGCGCGAGCTGTCCCGCCGCCAGCCCAAGGATCAGGCCCTCCGCGACCGCCTCCGCCAGGCCGAAGCCCGCGCGGCCGAAGTCCGCCTCCACCGTCCCTGACCGTCACCCCCGTGCCGCCGATCCCCGTGTGCGCAGGGGAAAGCCACGTTCCCGCGCGGACTGCGCCTCCTGCCCCCGCCGGCACCCCGCGTGCTCGGGTGCGACCACCTTGGCCCGACGCCCCTGGACCGGCCGACCGCCGCCGCCGGCGCACCCGGTGCGCGAGACCCCGCCGATCCTCGCCCGCTCTCGACGCCCGACCCCGAATCCCGCGACCCGCCGGTCCGCGTCGCCCCTCCCCTCCCGCCGCTCCATCTGCTACCTTCGCCGCCGTGCCTTGGTACGCTGTCCACGTCCACTCCAATTTTGAACGCCGCGTCGTGCGGTTCCTCGAGGGGCGCCGGGGTCCGGAGACCTTCCTCCCGACCTACCGCACACGTTCCCGCCGCGCCGTCGGGCCGGCGACGATCGAGCGCCCGCTGTTCCCCGGCTACCTGTTCGCCCGCCTGGAGTCCCTCGGCACCCCCCGCGTCGCGGTGCTCCAGGCGCCCGGCGTCGTGCGCGTCGTGGAGTTCGGCGGGCGACCGGCGCCGATTCCGGAAGAGACGATCGAGTCGCTGCGGATCATCGTCCGCGGCCCGGGAGAGGCGCGGCCGCATCCGCTCCTGCGCGAGGGGCAGGCGGTGCGCGTCGTCGCGGGGCCGTTCGCCGGCGCCGCCGGCCGCCTGAGCCGCGGCCGCGGCCGCAAACCGCGGCTCGTCGTCACCATCGAGATCCTCGGCCGTGCCGCCGCCGTCCCGGTCGATCTGGCCGACGTCGAACCCGTTCTCGGGTGAGGCATCCCGCCCTGGCGCGCCGCGGGAACCGCTCCGGGCGAACGTGCCGACCGCGCGCCGTCCGCTGGCCGTCCGACGCGCGGCGCGGAACCGGGGAAGCCGGCACGCCCACGGCCTGCGTCGTCTTCACGCTCCTGCACACGGAGCGGAATCCGGTGGCAAAGGGCCGGGCCGCCGCGGGCCGACCGGCCCCGGCGCCGGCAAGCCTTACATGATGCGCTGCGGCACCGTGATTCGGTCGTTCGGCTGCAGGAGGATGTCGGGCTGACGCCCTTCCTCGATCTCCTCGACCGGCACCCGCACGCTCAACTCCTGTCCGTCGGCGGTGATCCGCGTGAGCTGCGTGGCGTTGCGATCCGCCATCGGGCCGAATCCCCCGGCCTGTGCGATCGCCTGGATGATCGTCAGCCCCTCCGTCCAATCGATCACCGCGGGGTGCTGCACCTGGCCCAGCACCGAGACCTTCTTCGAACGATAGAGCGTCACGCGGACCGTCACCTGCGGGTCGCGCAGGAACCGGAGATCGATCAGCGCCTGGCGAATCGCCTGCGAGATCTCCGGCGGCTGGCGCCCCTGGACCAGGATCCGCCCGACCAGCGGGAAATCGATCGTGCCGTCGCTCGCGACCTGGAACGGCCCCGACAGGTCGGGCTGTCCCATCACCCGCACCTCGAACTCGTCGCTCGGACCCACCGACGTGTCCACGAAGACCGGCGGAAGCTGCGGCATCGGCGGAGGAGGAGGACACGCCGCGCACACCGCGAGCGCCGCGGCGAGCGCCGAGAGACACCTCGCCTGCATGCCGCCCGTCACGCGGACCCTCTCCGGCCTACCAGATGACACGGGCGCCGCCGAGCGCGATCAGCTTCCAGTATTCCTCGGCGCGGTTCCACGACGGGTCGATCGGGTTCAGCAACTGGAAGTCGGTGATGTTCTGCTCGTAGGTCAACGTCAGGTTGAACCCCAACCAGTCCTTCATCCGGTACTCGCCGAACACCGTGCCGGTGATGCGGAAGTCCTCGCGCGGGTTCTGCGTCACCTGGGTGCCGCCGACCCGCGTGCCGTCGGCGGTGTACAGGGTCGCGAACTGCAGGTAGCCGAACGCCAGCTTGGCCCCGATCAGGAACACCCCGGCGAACATCTGATCCCAACCGACGTACGCCTCGTTGCGGACGTAGTAGTTCGAGAAATACGAATCGACGAAGTCGCGGATGAACCCCAGCTTGAGCCGGCCCTGCGGGCCGAGGATGAAATCGACCTCGGCCTGCGCCAGGACGCTCTCGAAATCCTCCCCCAGATCGTAGAACGCCACGCCGTAGCCGATGCGAAGCTGCGTGGCGATGACCGAGGTCCACTGGCCGTTCAACCCGAGCCACGTGCGCAACGGGTAGGACGTGCTGATCGCCAGATCGCCCACGGGCGACGGGCCGTTGTCCTTCAGGATCGGCGCAAAAGCCGTCTCGAAGGTGAGCGCCGTGTTCGGGAAGAACCGCCACCGGCCCTTCAGGCTGCCCCGCGGCGAGAGGTAGTCTCCCACCCGGCTGATCGTCTCCCCCTCCTCGTAGAGGTTGAACGCGAACCCGGCCAGCAGGTCCGCCTCGAACGTGCCGCCGCCGGGAGCCCAACGCACCCCCAACTCGGCGTCGTTGTAGTCGCGGTTGAAGTTGCTCGGCGCCGCGTCGTTGCCGGGGTCAATCGTCCGCGTGAACGTGTCGCTCAGGAGGAACGACCAGGTGCGGCGCGGGTAGACGACCAAGTCGAGCGTCGTCTGGATGCCGACGTCGCTCTGCGCCATCACGTCGTCCCCCCGCACCTCGTCCGCGCTCAGGTACTGGTTGTAGATTGCCGCCACCAACAGCCGGAAATCGACCGCGGGGTTCGTGGTCGAGGTCGTTCCGTCGGGATTCTCGATCCGCTGCGGCGGCAGCGTCGCCAGCGAAACCTGGGGCGTGATTCGCAACCGCCCGGCCCCGATCGCGTCGCCGGAAGAGGCGTAGAACACGTTCGTGTCGTAGCCGCCCTCGAGCGCGATGCCGGGGTGGAAGACCAGGCTGTCCGAGAGCTGGATCCCCGGCCCTTCGGTGTTGCGCCGATCGTGCAGCCACTCCTGGCCCCACGCCAGCGCAGGGAACAACGAGAAGCACGCCGCGACGAACAGCGACGCGGCGACCCGGGGACGGGCTGAGTGCAACCTCCCCCTGTTGAACATCCACCAACTCCGCTAGGGGCGACCGGCCAGCCCGCGCCCCGTCCGCTCGAACCTCAGTAAAAACCACTCGCATGGGGAGGCCGGTCCAGGAACGGCTCCGGCACGTCCACCGTCGTGAAATCAAAAGGTGTCAGGCTCGGATCCTGCCATACCGTCACCGCCGGGGCACCGACGTAGCCCATTTCCTCGCCGATGCACGCCTCGACCTCCATCCGCAAGGACTGGACCTTCTGGTACACCACGACCAACACGCGGTACTCGTGCATCCGACGGTCGTTGTCGTTCAACCGTACCGCCTCGCGCAAGGAATTGCGCCGATCCTCGAACGACTGGATCTGCGCGTTGATCTCCATCAACTTGTTGTTGAGACAGTTGATCTTCACGATGTCGGGCCGGTCGGCCTGACGGGCCGCCGCCAGCAGGCGGGCCGCATACTCCCGCGTCTGCACCACCGTCGTGTACTTCTCGTCGGCCCAGCCGAGCTGCTCCTGGGGCGTCAACCCGGCCTCCTGCTCGAAGGCCAACGCCAAGTCGTCCTCCCCGGACGCTCGGGCGGCAGGTCCCTCCTGTGCCGCCGCCGTCACGCCGATGGCGAAGGCGACGCCGATGGCCGAGACAACCCACCCTTTCGAAGCGATTCGCATGCTCGCCTCCCGGGATACGACGGACAGGATCTAGTCGATGCCGCCCGCCAAGTCAACCCCCGATTCGACACCACGCAACCAACTGGAATCACACAACCCGGCGGCAACCGCCGCCCGGCGGTGAACCACCACGTTTGCTTCGGTGCATCGAAACGCCGATCCGTTCACGCTCCGGCCATGACACGACGCCCCGACCCACGCCCCCGCCAAGCCACGCGGGCGGCCGATACCGAGTGCCCGGGGTCTGGAGCCTGTCGCGGTGGTCGCCGAAATGGACCCGGGATCTCGGCACGGGTGCCGGACCGCGGGACGCCGGGCCGGGCTACGGAGCGATGAAGCTGACGGGCAGCCGGACGCGGAAGTCGCCGCCCTGCGGGGGACTCGACGAGAAGTTCATCGTGCGCAGCTTGCCGACGATGCAGTTGGTCACACCGGCGGCATCGAGCGCCGGAGCGTTGCGCTCGACCTCGACGCTCACGCTTCCCTGCTGGTTGATGATGATCAGGAACGTCAGGTCCCCCGCCAACGTCGGGTCGCGGACCAGCGCGTTGTTGTAGCAGGCCTCGATCGCGGACCGCTTCCGCCCGAGCGTCGTGCGGAAGACGTCGCCGCTCATCCGGCCCGACCCGCCCGCCGGTGCGCCACCGCTGGTCCGTACGGTGCCGCGCTTGATCTCCTGCTTCTCCACCTTGGTGGCCTCGACGCGGTTCGGTACCACCGCCGGCCCGGTCGGCTGGCCGCCGCCCCCGCCGACCGTGCCGACCGAAGGTCCGTCGATCAGATTGCCGGGCAGCGTGGTGAAGCCGCCGCCGCCCCCGCCGCCACCATCGCTCGTCCCGACCGTCCCGGCCAGCGCATCCTGCAGACCGGTCACGGAACCGCTCACGCCGCCGAACTGCGCGAGACCCATGTCGGGCCCACCCGAGCCGCCGCCGAGGATATTCTCGAGGGACAGGGTGTTCTCGATCTTGGCCTGCAACTGCCCGAGTTGCCGCTGGGTAATCGACTCGCCCCCGATGCTGACCCTTGCCGGACCCTGACCCGTGGCGCGCGGCTGCTCCTTCGGGGCCTCGACCGCCGCGGCCACCTCGGTTCCCTGCGCGCCGGCCGCCTCCTGGCCCGTGTTCTCGCCCGCCCCCGTTCCCTCCTTGGTCTCGGCTTCGTCTCCCGTGTCCTCCGGCTTCATTTCCTCCGCCGTCACGACCTGCATCTGGACGGGCGAGAAGTCGGAGGCCAGGATTTCCTCGAGCGTCGGCTTGGGCCAGTCGGGGATCATCGCGCCGCACATCAACCCGACGTGGACCAGGGTGGCGACGACATAGGCCGCCACGGACCCGGAATCGATCCGGCTGAGCCAGCCGCCGCGGACGGAGGCCGGGAGCTGGGGCCGCGGCTGGATCGGAGGCGGAACGACGAACTGGAACAGCATCGTCGTGTCGCCGATCACCACCTTGCCCTTGCACTCATCGGTCAGCGGAACCGCGTGCCCGCGCGACGCGGGCTGCGCCTTAGGCGACTTGCGCAGCGCGGCGAGGTCCATGACGCCGCCGGCGTCCTGCGGGAACGCCACGCGACCGGTCATTTCGGGCGTGAAGTTCAGCCAGTACTGCTCGCCCTTGGGCCCGCCTGCCCGCAACTCGAACAGCGGATGACGCCCCGTCAGACTCGGATGCGCGATGACGAACTGGTTCCGCTCGGAAGGCCCGATCGTCACGGTTTCCCGCACCCGCAGGATGCGCTCCTCGATGATCCGCTGGCCCTGGATCACCCCGATGCGCAGCACCTTGGGGATGTTGGCCTGCAAGGCCGCGAAGGCGGCCATCCCGCGACGGATGACCCGCGGCTTGCCGTCGGGCCCGCGGACGACCCGCAACGGCTTGGGACGCTTGGCGGCCCCCGGCGCGATCGGCGCCCCGGCGGCGGTTTGCGGCGGAGTCGGCTTGCTCATCGGTCTACGACCCCCTTCGGGGCGCTGCAGACGACGGGAGGGAGGGAAGGGGCGATCGGAAACACCCGGGCGCTCCGGCGATCCCCGGATCCTACTGTCCGGTCACCGTCCGGATCACCGCGAACATGTACCGCTCGTAGCCCGCCTCCTTGGCCGTGTACAGCACCTCCTTCA
Source organism: Myxococcales bacterium (assembly GCA_012797735.1). GTDB lineage: Bacteria > Myxococcota_A > Polyangia > DRWM01 > JAAZOP01 > JAAZOP01. The sequence goes on along the minus strand of JAAZOP010000073.1, from coordinate 2,734 downwards.
CGATCCGCACCGGCGTCCGGATGTCGGCGACCACCAGCAACCAGTCCTTCGTCGTGTACTTCCGGCCGCCACGTTTCTCGATCTCCGTCAACTGCTGCTTGTACGCCTCCAACTGGGCCTTTAGATCCTCGATCAGGTAGGAAGCTTTGCCCCCCGCCTTCGCCTTTTCATCGACCGTGCGGACGCCGTTCTCCTCCCGCAACAGCGCCGAGCGCTGCTGGTTGCAGTAGATCGCGTCGGACTGGATCTCCACCTTCGCCGCGCCCTGCAACTGGTTCTTGGTCAGCGAGAACGCCACCCGCATCTTCTCGTTCTGCTGGATCGAAACCGGCTCGTTGGCGTACGTGCTCAGAAGGAAGCAGAGGATGATCGTCAGCGCGTCCATCAGGGACGTGATGGCGAGGCCCGCAGCCTCTTCTCCCCGCGTCTTCTTGCGCCGGGCCTTCTTCTTCTCAAGGTAGCGCGGGTCGAGCGCGGGTCCTTGATCGGCGATGGGCACCTGACCCTGGTCCTGGTAGCTCATCCTTCCGTCCTTCTTCGGGCCACCCGCCGCCCCGTCCCGCCTCCGGGACCTCGGCGAGTTCCCTTCGTCAAGCGGCGGCCGGCGAAGTTCCCGCCGCCAGCCGACCTCAGTTCACAAACCCGACCACCGGGAACAACAGCTCCCGGTTCATCGCATCCTTCCAGACTTTCGGATCGAGGAACGGATCCTGGATCCCCTTCTTGATGGCCTCGTCCACCTCCGCCTTGAACTGCTCGTCGGCCGTCCAGTCGAAGTCAAAGCGGCGCATCCGGGAAAAGTCCATGATCCCGACGAGCTGGCAGTAGGGGATGTCGTCTTCCGACTTGATGTTGATCTGGTCCTTGTCGTCCAGACGGTTTCCGAAGATCTGGATTGCCTTGTCCTTGATCTGCCCGAGGTTGATGTTGAACGCCTTGAGGTCCGGGACCTTGACCTGTCCCTGCGGATTCTCGTAGCAGATCTTGACGAACTTCTCCATGTAGGCCCAGTAGGCGCAGTCGTTGAACGCCTTCGGGTCCGCGGGCGGCTGGCACGACTGCCGCTCCTTCTGGATGTCGGCGATCGACATCGTACGGTGCGGCAGATCGATCCGCCCCTTCGTCCCCGTCGCCACGTCCTCCGGCATCACGTCGTTCGACACGTCCCGGCCGGCCATCAAGGTCAAGGACCCCTTGGTCACCACCGCGACCAGCCGCAGCTTCTTCTGCTCCTCGGACTGCCGCCCCTTCGACTGGCCACCCTCGGCCCCCCGCAGGACCGTGATCTGACCGAACGTGACCCAGGTCGTCGTCCAGAGCACCAGCGGGATGAGAACGCAGACCAAGTTCATGATCGGAACCAGGTCCGGATCCTCGAACTTCCCGGCATCCCTCTTCCTCGCCATCTCGGCTTCCTCCGCGACGACCGCAGCGCCGGGACCCACCCGGCAGCCGCGCTACCGTCCCTCGTCCATGACCGCGACGGCGGGCCCGGCTTGGTGTGCGGCCCGCCGTCGTCCCGCCACGCCCGCGCTACTGGGCGCCCGTGCCGAGCTGCCCGCGGGCGCGCGCCACGAGCAGGTTCTCGAGCTTGACCGAGTACTGGTCGATCTCCTCGACGATCTTCTTCGTCACCCCGGAGAGCACCAGGAACGCGGCCAGCGTCGGGATGGCGATGATCAGCCCGAACGCCGTCGTGTTCATGGCGACCGCGATCCCCTGCATCAGCAGCGTGGACCGCTCCTCCTGGCTCGCCACCTGGCTCGCGCTGAACGCGAGGATCAGGCCGGTGATCGTCCCGAGCAGGCCCATCAGCGTGGCGATCGAGGCGATGGGCGGCAGGTTCGGCGTCCGCTTCATCACCTTCGGGACCACCTCGAGTTGCGCCTCCTCGATGGCGTTCGAGATCTCCACCTCGCCCTTGTTCGCCCGCATCAAGCCGGCCTTCAACACGCTCGGAAGCGCCGCGTTCGGGGCCGCGTTGCACAGCTTGATCGCCCGATCGATGTTGTTCGCCATCACCAGCTTCTGGATCTGCGCCCAGAACTGCGTGGCGTTGATGTTGAACCGGAACAGCAGGAAGATCGCCCGCTCGATGATCGTCGCCAACGACGCGATCGAGGGCAAGATGATCAGCCACATCCAGATGGCGCCCTGTCCCGTGAATGCACTCTTGATGTAGTCCATCGCTTCCTCCTTGGACGATCGCGCGACCGGAACTCCCCGTCGCCTCTACCCGCCGCGGACACCCCGTGCCCGAGATCCCACCGCGAGCGGTGGCCCGGATAATAAGCGAGCGCTTCTGGGGCAATCAACAAAAAAAATCAGAAGGGTTCACCGTCCACGCTGCGCAGGATTTCCTCCAGGAACGACTGGCGCAGCTCGAGCAACCGGATGCCCAGGGGCTCCCGGTTGAACGACACCATCACGATGTTCCGCAACGTCCCGTGGATCTCGATCGTGCCGCATTCGAGCGTCCCGTCGGCCGCCATCCGACACCCCGAGGCATCCTGCGCCCGCGCCGGCGCCGCCACGCTGCCCAACCCCAGGAACAACGCCACCGCCGTCGCAGACACCCACCACCGTCGCCTCGACATCTCCACCTCCCCGGCCGGGACCTACCAGCCGCCGCCGCCCCAGCCGTCGTCCGTCGCACCCCCACCCCCCGAGTCCGTCGCGCCGCCACCTCCCTCGTCCCAACCGCCGCCCCAACCGTCCCCCGTGTCCCCCGTGT
>JAAZOP010000072.1 GCA_012797735.1 Myxococcales bacterium | reverse complement strand
CCGACGGCGCTTCCGGCACGCAGCACGCGTCCGGCCCGCACTCCGACGCCGTCGTCTCGACCTCCCCCGCCCCGCACCCCGCGGCGCAGCGGCCGCCCGCGCTCGCGCAGTCGGTCGGGGCGGCGGGCCGGCAGCAGGACTGCGGCGCGCACTCCGCGGAATCGCCCGCCACCTCGCCCGCCCGGCACGACGACGCGCAGCGCCCCCCGTCCGCGGTGCAGTCGCGCACGCCTGCGTAGCGACAACACGGAGCCGGGTAGCAGTCCGTCCCCGGCAGGGCGATGTCGGAGTCGCGGCAAACCGCGCGGCAGACTCCGCCGAGCGCCCGGCACGAGGGGGCCGCATCGCCCTCCTCGAGGCCGTCGTCCTCCGGCGCATCGCCCGCGTCCGCGGCCGTCTCGAGGATCGGCCGGTCGTCCTCTGCGACGTCGTCCGCCCCGCGGTCCCGCGCGTCCCGCCGGTCCGCGACGCCGTCGTCCGGCTCCGCGTCCCCGACCTCCGCTCCGCCGTCGTCGTGCGGCCCGGCATCGCCGGCGGAGGGACAGCCCAACCCGCCGAGGACCGCCCAGGCCGCGACGAGCATCCATCCGCGCATCGCCCCTCCCGGGCCCGAAGCCACGGACGTTCCGTCCGGGTTCGTCCGCCGGCCCGCGGCACTCGAGGGTAGCATGCCGGCGCCGCCGGCGCACGAGCGCGGAGAGGGGTGCTGCCGGGCACTCGGCCGGTCTGCCCGGGCTTGCCCGGCGAGCGTTCCGTGTGCTAGCCACGAGCGTCGCAGGAGGTGCGGGATGCAGAAGTTCTCTTCCGTGGACGAGGTCCTCGAGTTCGCCATCGCCGAGGAGCAGAAGGCGCACGACTTCTACGTCGATCTGGCCGGCAAGGTGGAGAAGCCCTGGATGAAGAAGGCGTTGCTGGACTTCGCCAAGGAGGAGCTCGGGCACAAGGAGAAGCTGCTCGGCGTCCGGCAGGGCAAGCACCTCCTTCCCGTCCAGCAGAAGATCCTCGACCTCCGGCTCTCGGACTACCTCGTCGAGACCGAGCCGCACGCCGGGATGAGCTACCAGGAGGCGCTGGTCGTCGCGATGAAGAAGGAGAAGGCCGCGTGGAAGATGTACAGCGACCTCGCGGCGACGACCGACGACGCCCGGCTTGCCGCCACGCTGCGCGCGCTGGCAATCGAGGAAGCCAACCACAAGCTGCGGTTCGAGACCGAGTACGACGAGTTCGTGCTTCGGGAAGCGTAGCCTGACGCGCGCTGCCGTGCCGCCGGTCGCGGACCGTCGTCCGGCGACCGCAAGGAAGTGCCGGAACCGCGCCCCGCCCCGGACCTGGAGGAAACCATGCACACCCGGAGACTCCCGATCTTCCTGCCGGCCGTCGCGCTCCTTGCCGCGGCGTTCGGGATGCTCGGCCCGGCCTGCGGCAAGTCGCGTCCCGCGGAAACCTCGCCGGCGCCCGACGACGTGACGCCGTTGCCGCCGCCGCCGGCGGACGCCGCGCCGGAGCCGGATGCGACGCCGCAGGCACCGCCCGAAGCGGCACCGGATGCCGTCGAGGCGACGCCGCAGGCGCCCGCCGACTCCGGGCCGGCCCCGGCCGAAGCCGTCCCGCTCGGGCCGGACGAGGCGCGGGTCGTGGCCGCGGCCGTGAACGGCCTGGCGGGCGACCTCTACCCGCGGCTGGCGGACGGGGCGACGAACATGGCCTTCTCCCCGGCCGGCATCGCGCTCGCCCTCGCCATGACCTCGCACGGCGCGCGCGGCGAGACGGCCGCGCAGATGAACGCCGTGCTGCATCTCGGCGACGACCCCGACCGCGCCCGCGAGCTGCTGGGCCGCGAGCAGCGCCTGCTGAACGCCGCGACGTCCGACGAGGTCCGGCTCGCCGTCGCCAATCGGCTGTTCGGCGAACGCTCGTACACCTTCGCCCCGGAGTTCCTCGAATGGACGGCCGCACAGTTCGCGGCGCCGTTCGAGCCGGTCGATTTCCGCGGCGCCCCGGAGCCCGCGCGGGCCCGGATCAACGCCTGGGTCCGGGAGCGGACGTTCGACCGGATCCCGGAGATCCTGCCGGCCGGATCGATCCGTGGCGACACGCGCCTCGTGCTGGCGAACGCGGTCTGGTTCAAGGGCCGGTGGCAAGTCTCGTTCGAGGAGCGGGCGACGCGGCCGCGGCCCTTCACGCGGGCCGACGGTTCGAAGGTCGACGTCCCCATGATGGAACGGACGGCGGACTACCGTTTCGCCAACCGCGACGGCACGAAGCTCCTCGTCCTGCCCTACGCCGGCGACGAGTTGTCGATGATCGTCGTCCTGCCCCCGGCCGGCGAATCGCCGGACCCCTGGCTCACGCCCGCCAACCTGGAGGGCCTCGACCGACTTCGGTCCCGGGAGGTCGAGGTGCGCCTGCCCCGGTTCAAGATCGATCCTCCGGCGCCGCGCCGGCTCAACGCGGACCTCGTGGCGCTCGGAATGCCGCGCGCCTTCGCCCGGGAGGAGGCCGAGTTCGAGGGCATCGCCGAACCGTCGAATCCGGACGATCGGCTGTACATCTCCCACGTGTTCCACCGGGCCTTCGTGGAGGTCAACGAGGAGGGGACGGAGGCGGCGGCGGCCACCGCGGTGGTGATGGCCGAAGTGGGCGGCGTCTCCGAGAGCTACACGGGTCCCCCCCGCTTCCACGCCGACCATCCCTTCCTGTTCCTGATCCGCGAGAACCGCACCGGTCTCCTCCTGTTCGTCGGCCGCGTCGGCGACCCCAGTTCCGGGGCGGCCGCCGAACGCTGAACCGGTCGACACGCCCCGCCGGGACGTCGAGGAGTCCTTCATCGCCCGCCGGAGCGACGACCCGCCGAACGAGCCCTTCGGCGCCACGCGCCGGAGGGGCGACGTGCCCCGGCGCCCGCGAGGGGCCGCGGACGCCGTCGCGCGGTGACCGTGGGTTGCGGCGCCGTCCGGAACGAGGCACGATTCGTCCATGCGCAACACGGAAGCACGACTGGCGAAAGGGTGCTGCCTGGCTCTCGCCCTCCTGGTCGCCGGCTGCGGCGACGACGACGCGACGGCGGCCGACGACGGGACGACGCCCGACGTCGCCGACGCCGATGCCGGACCGGACGCCGATGCCGATGCGGACGCCGGCGACGGATCGGAAGCCGAAGCCGGTGCGGACGCCGACGCCGGGGCCGACGGCGACACCGGCCCCGATGGCGATGCCGATGGCGATGGCGATGCCGCCTGCCCCGCCGCGGCCCTCGGCGCACGGCTCGGCCGCGACCGTTTCCTGCTCGGCGGGTCGATGGGCGACGACAGTTTCGACGCGTCGCCGTTCGACGTGCGCTACCGGTACCTCGCCGGCGCCGTGCCGGCCGACGGTCCGTGCGCGTCGTGCGCCGCGGGCTGCACCGTCAACGGCAGCTCGTGCGCCAACTCGGCCGGCTGCGAGTGGTGGGGCTGCTGGCAGTGGGACGCCCTGCCGCCGGGCCGGTACGTCGCCGACCACGTCCGGAACACGCGGGAGGCCGGCGCGATCCCGATGATCACCTACTACGTCTGGCTCGCCGTCTCCGGCTACGACGAAGGCGCCGGGGAGATCGCGACGCTGGCGAACGCCGCCCGCCTCCGCTCGTACCTGCTCGACTTCGCCTTCCTGTGCGACGTGCTGTCCGAGGCGCCCGAGGCGCCGGTGATCGTGCATCTGGAGCCGGACCTGTGGGGCTACGGGCACCAGCGCAACGACGACCCGGCGGCGATCCCCGCGGCGGTGTCGGGGGCGGGCATCGCCGAGTGTTCCGGCCTGCCGGACACCTTCGCCGGTTTCGGCCGCTGCCTGGTGGCGATCGCGCGGGCCCGCGCCCCGCAGGCCCTGGTCGCCTTCCACGCCTCGGCCTGGGGCGCCGGTCACGACGCGATGACCACGACCGACCCCGCCGTGGATCTCGACGCCCACGCGGACGAGACCGCCGCCTTCCTGCGCGCGATCGGCGCAGACGCCTCGGACCTGGTCGTCGTCGAACAGTCGGACCGCGACGCCGCGTTCGACGGCGACTGGTGGGACGAGACGAACGCCACCCGACCCAACTTCCACCAGGCCATCGGCTGGGTCCGGCGGCTGTCCGCGTCGCTGGGCCTGGCGCACCTGTGGTGGCAGGTGCCGTACGGCCACAGGGCCCTCGAGAACGTCTGCGACCGCTACCAGGACAACCGTGTCGACTATTTCTTCGCGCACCCGGACGAGTACGCCGCCGCCGGCGGGCTGGGAATCGCCTTCGGGGCCGGCGCGTCGTGCCAGACCACGCCGGAGACGGACGGCGGCCATTTCCTGGCCCACGCCGCCGCCTGGTTCGCCGGCCCGCGCCCGCCGCTGTGCGGGTCGCCGTGAGGTGTTCGATGCCGGGATGCCCTGGACGCTCCGCCCTGCTGCCGGTGTTCCTGGTCCTTTCCGCCTGCGACGGCGGGACGACGACCCCGCCGACCTGCGGGCCGAACGCCTGCAACGAGGCGGTCGGCGGGGGGACGTGCGACGACTCGACCGGCCGCGCCGTCTGCACGTGCCGCGCGGGGTACGCGGGGACGACCTGCCGCGACTGCGCGGACGGCTACGTGGCGCGCGACGGCGCCTGCTTCCCCGCGACCTGCGGGGCCGACTCGTGCAACGAGTCGCACGGCGGCGGGACGTGCGACGCGTCGAGCGGCACGGTGGTCTGCACCTGCCGCGAGGGCTACCTCGGGCCGACCTGCCGCTCCTGCGCCGCCGGCTGGCACCCCGACGGGAGCGGCGGCTGCGCGCGCGACGCCCGCACCGCCTGCGAGCCGCTGCCCGGCGGTTCGACGAGCGACGTGCAGGCCCCCGTGCTGCGCGCGACCCTGCCGGCCAGCTGGGACGAGAACTGGCTCGCCTCCCCCGCCGTCGCCGACCCGGACGGCGACGGCGCCAACGAGATCGTCGCCGCCCGCCACTCGGTGCTCTACGTCTGGAACGCCGACGGCACGCGGCGCTGGCGCGCGGCGTGGGGCCATGACGCTTCCGACCCCGAGGACCACGGCTCGACCCGCATGTACGCCTCCCCCGCCGTGGGCGACTTCGACCACGACGGCGACCTCGAGATCGCCGCCGGCGCCCACACCGACGACGACGGAACCAACCTCGCGGTCTGGGACCACACCGGCGCGCTGCTCCCCGGCTGGCCCACCGCGTTCGGCGACACCGAGATCCGCGCGCTGGCCGCCGGCGACCTCGACGGCGACGGCTTCGCGGAGATCGTGGTCAACAAGACGAGTGACGGTCCCACCACGGCGGTCTTCGAACTGGACGGCACCCTGCGCCCCGGCTGGCCCCAGGTGAACCACGCCACCTGCGACCCGCCACCGCCCGCCGAGGCGTGCTGGGACTTCGGCGGCTACGGCCAGAACGTCGGCCTCGCCGATCTCGACGGCGACGGCCGCCTCGACGTCATCTCCACCTACGACGCCATCGGCTTCGGCCTCTTCCACGACGACGGGTCGCCCTTCCCCACCGCCCCCGGGTTCGCCGACCGCGTCGTGACCGCCGTCGAGGCCTACCACGACCTCGCGTTGTCGCAACAGGGCTGGGGCAACGGCGACCGGTCCGAGTTCACCGACTCGCCCCCCGCCGCCGCCGACCTGGACGGCGACGGACACCTCGAACTGGTCCTGGTCGGCGACCACGAACACTCCGAGAGCACGACCAACCGCGGCAACACCTTCTGGGTCCTGCGGCCGGACCTGACCCGGCCCCCCGGCTGGGACCCGCCGATCGACAGCGACCCGCCGGTCGTCTACGACGCCGACCTCGGCGCCAACATCCTCCCCGTACAGCCGGCCCCGTCGCTGGGCAACCTCGACGAGGACGACCGGATCGAGATCGTCGCGCCGTCCTACGACGGCTACCTCTACGCGTTCGACGCCGACGGCACGCGGCAGTGGCGCTTCCCGTTCGGCCGGACGGCCGACCCGTTCACCGGCGGCAGCGAGGCGCTGATCGCGGACCTGAACGGCGACGGCGTGCCCGAGGTGACGTTCTGCACCTGGTCGTCCGGCGCGCCGCGCGAGCCCGACGCGCCGGCGCATCTCGTGATCCTGAACAACAACGGCGTCGAGCTGCAACGGGTCGAGCTGTTCGGCCGCGGCTCCATGGCCGCCCCGACCCTCGCCGACCTCGACGGCGACCACGACCTGGAACTGATCGT
>JAAZOP010000071.1 GCA_012797735.1 Myxococcales bacterium | reverse complement strand
GCGACACGCGCCGCGCGGCGGGATCCCAGCCCCAGCCCACGAGTGCCAGCAGCACCGCGGCCTCCGCCAGGTTCGTCGCCCGGTAGGTCAGCAGCCGCCCCGACACCGGGATCAACGTGTCGTACAGCACGCCGGGGTACTGCCCGAAGAACGGACCGAAGAACGAGACGGCGGGCGTCGCGAAGAACCGGTAGACGACGAGCCCCAGCGAGGCAGCGACCACCGCGAGCCACGCGCCCGTCGCCCGCCGGCCGGTCGCGACGAACAGCGCCAGGAACCAGCCCACGACGGCGGCCAGCAGCGCCGAGCACAGCGGCAGCAGCGCGAAGAAGACCAGCCCCTGCACGGGATCGCAGACCGGCGCCGCGACCAGGAACAACGACAGCATCCCCAGCGGCAGGCCGACGAGGACCCCGGCCGTCGCCAGCAAGGCCGCCAGCAGCGTCCAGGGACGCTCGAGCGCCCCGTCGAGACGGCGCACGCCCGCGGCGACCAGCCCCGCGGCGATCGGAACCACCACCGCCGTCGCCAACGCCGCCTCGAAGCCCAGCTCGTTGAAGTGCGGCACGAACAGCAGCCCGACGCCCAGCACGAACGAGACGCCGGCGGCGCAGCGCGCCCGCCGCCAGCGCGCCAGGGCGAGAAACGTCTCGCGAAACGTCACGAGGTCTCCACTCCGCCCGCGGCGAGCTGCCGGCCGAAGGCATCCGCGGCGTCGTTCAGCACCGAGCGTCCCGGGTAGCCGGCCAACACCACGACCCACACCCGCGGGCGGCTCGGATCGTCGATCAACACGTTGTCGGTGTACCAGTCCTTCGAGAAGCCGGCCTTGTGATACAGCACCGTCTCCGGCCCGAACCACGGCCGCAAACGCTCGACCACTTCCTCGCCCCGCTCGCGCGGGCCCCGCAGCAGGCGCCGCAGCAGGTCGAGGTCCTCGGCCGCGAGCCCGTACGAACGCTCCGCGGGCAGGCATTCCTGCAGGACGACCCGCAACAACGCCTCGGCCAACTCGACCGGCGTCGTGCACGCCGCGCGCGAACAGCGCACGACCGCCCGGCCGTGCGCCGCCGGCAGCTCCCGCGTGCGGCCGTCCTGCTCGATCGCGATCGCCGGCGAGTCCCGCAGGAACTTCGAGAATCCGAGGCGCTCCCAGGGGCCCGAGGCGTAGGCGACCCGCAGGGCGGTCCCGAGATAGCCGTTCTCGGACACGAAGAACCGCTCGTGCAACTCGTCGAACCCGGCGAACACGACGAGGTAGTCGTACGCCAAGTTGTCGCTCGGACCCAGCGCGGCCTCCACCAGCTCGGTCACCGTGAACCGCGGGTCATCTCCCGGCGCGTCGAAGGTGAGCGTCGCCCGGGGTTCGAAGCCGAGCGCCCGGATCCGGAGCAGGGCGGCGATCGCCGCGTACAGCTTGACCGTCGAGGCCGGGTTCCAGTCGCCCACCTCGGTCCCGGTGCCGCGCCAGTCGTACCGCCGCTCGGCGACCGGCCGCGTCCGGGTCTCGTCGAAGTCGAGTTCCACGACATACGCCAGGAATCCGCCGGGCGGCGGCTCAAACCCCGCGGCGGTCAGCCGGGCGGGCAGCGTCTCGTGGTCGATCCCGGCGGCCGGCGCGAACGCGGCCTCCGCCGCGCCGCGTTCCGCCGTCGCGTCACCTCGCTCCGCCGGGCCATCCGCGGGATCGGAAGCGGAAGCGCCCGCGGCGGCGTCCGTCGCCGCGACGGCCGGGCGCAAGGGCGCCTCGCCGCCGGCGACCGGCCGGGAACCGCAGTTCGCGGGATCGAACCACCACGGGAGCGCGAAGAACGCGGCCAGCAGGCGCAACGGCGGCACGACCGGCGTGTCTCGCTGCACGACGGCATCCTAGGCCGCCGGCCCGCAGGATGCCAACGCCCCAGGGCCTCGCCAACGTCGCCGCCGCCAATGCCTGACGGGTTCGAGACTCCCGGCTCGAGGCTGCAGGCCGGCGGAATCACGATCGACCTGTCGCCCCTGGAGCCTGAAGCCTCGCGCCGGCCGGCGATGCGGACTTCGGCGACACCCTGGCCAACGCCCTCCCCGTGGTTCCCGCCGGTGTCGAACCGGGCTAGACTTCGCCGGCGCGGAACCGCCCGGCGGGCTGAATGCCGGCCGGGGTCGAGGGGTCGATGCGGCGGCCCGCGGGACGCGAAACCCCGCCGGCCGCGAGGTGCAGGACGTGAAACCGCCGCGCACCATCTTCTGCCTGCTGGTGTGGTCGTCCCTGATGGCGGTGGTGTCGCCGGCGGTTGCCGGCGAACCCGCGTGCGAAGGACGGCGGGAGGTCCGCGAGGGGGAGAGCCTGTGGAGCATCGCGCGCGAGTGCGGCATCTCGGTCGCCGCGCTCCGCCGGGCGAACGACCTGGAGGAGGACGCCTCGATCCGGCCGGGCCAGCGGTTGCGCATTCCCCCGCCGCGCGGCGGCTCGTCCTCCGCGGACGCGACGACGACCGGCGGCGACCGTTCCACCGCCGCGACCGGCCGACGACCCGCTCGCGCCGGCATCCGCGTCGAGGTCCGGCCGGGCCAGACGCTGTCCGATCTGGCCCGCGAGCACGGGATTTCCGTGCGCTCGATCCAGCGAGCCAACGGCATCGAGGACCCCGACCAAGTCGAGGCGGGCCGGACGTTGCTGATCCCGGACGACGACGTGGGGAGCGCCGGCCGGGGCACCCGCGCCGCGTCGAACCCGATCACGATCTACCGCATCAAGACCGGCGAGGAGGAGACGGTCCGCCTGTACGACGCCCGCGGCCGGCTGCGCGCGTCGGCCCACCGGACCGTCAACCACCTGCTGCGCGACGTGCCCACCGGACGCACGCTGCGCATCGCGCCGGAACTGCTGCAGCTCCTGCAGCGCGTCGCCGATCGCTGGCCCGGCCGCCGCATCCTCGTGCAGTCCGGCGTCCGGCCGCTCGTCGAGCGGCCCGGCCGGGAGCCCGGCAACCACATGCGCGGGCGCGCGATCGATTTCTCGATCGAGGGCGTCTCGAACCGCGAACTGCGGGACTTCTGCCGCACCCTGCCCAACGCCGGCGTCGGCTACTACCCGAACAGCACCTTCGTGCACCTCGACGCGCGCGATCGACCCACCTTCTGGGTGGACCTGTCGGGACCCGGCGAGCCGGCCGAGTACGTCGACGACCCGGAAGGCTGGATCGCGGAGCACGAGTCGGGCGCGCGGCAGCGGACACCGCCGGACGCCGGACCGGAGGCGGAGGCCGCGCCGGAGGCCGCTCCGGCGGGGCCGGAGGAGGAACCCGCCGCCCCGCTCCCGGCACGACGACCGCCGCCGGAGACGGAAGCCCCGCCGCCCGCCGGAGTGGACGTCGCGGCGCCTTCCGACTAGTTTCGTCTCTCGCATGCCCGGCCCTCGCCGAGCCCCTCGCCGCGTTCCGCGCCGCGCCGCGCTCGCGCTCGCCGCGCTCGCCGCCTGCCGCGCTGGATCGGAAACGGTTCCCGACGGCGCGCCCGACGGCGCGACGGTATCGACCGGCGAGGCCGCCGGGGCAGCGGCGACGCCGGCGCGCGGCCCGGTGGAGCGGGATGCGGCGACGGACGCAACGGTCCTCGAAGCGACGGACACGCCGCCGAGCGCGGAGCGGGACGACGACAGCACGCCGACGGCCGGGACACCCGCGGCCGGGAACGCGGCGCCCGGCTTCGCGCCGTGCGGAGAGCCGCCGCCCGGAATGGTGTGCATCCCCGGCGGCCCGTTCCAGCGGGGCGCCGACGACGGCGAGCCGGCGGAACGCCCGCGCGCCGAGGTCGTCGTCTCGACCTTCTACATCGACCGAACCGAGGTCACGTTCGGCGCGTTCCGGGAGTGCGTCCGCGCCGGCGCCTGCCGGCTGATGCGGCACTACCGTGACTTCGAGGACCCGGAGCAGCCGGTCGTGGCGGTCGACTGGTACAATGCCGACGCCTACTGCCGATGGGCCGGCAAGCGGCTCCCCACCGAGGCGGAGTGGGAGAAGGCGGCTCGCGGCACCGACGGCCGCACCTACCCGTGGGGCGACGAACCGGCCACGTGCGCGCGCGCGGCCCTGCGCGGCTGCCCGCCCGGCACAACGCGCCCCGTCGGATCGTTCCCGCCCGGAGCGTGGGGCCTCTTCGACATGGCGGGCAACGCCTACGAGTTCGTCGCGGACTGGTTCGCGCCCTGCTACCGGGGATGTCCGGGCGAGTGCGGGGCGGATTGCGACGGGCCGGACCCGCGCGGCCCCTGCGGCGGCGCCGCGGAGTGTCCGGGCCGCGGCCAGCGCGTGCTCAAGGGCGGATCCTGGTACTGGGGTCCGGATCGCGCCCGCGGCAGCCATCGCCGCCCGATGCGTCCCGACCATGGCGGACACCGCCTGGGCTTCCGTTGCGCGGCCGACGCGACGCCACCCGCCTCGCCCGGGCCGACCGCGACGCCCTCCGCCGGCATGGTCTCCCCCCCGCTGACGGCCCCGGTCGCAGCGCCAGGGCCCACCACGACGGCCGAACCCCACCAAGCCGGCGGCGCGCCCGGCGCGAACGGCCGCACCGCGGCACCTCCGGCGCCGCCCGGCCCGCTGACCGAGGCCCAGCGCGCCGCGCTCGACGCGGTGACGGACGAGGCGCGGATCCGCGATCCCGTCGATGCGCGACACTACGTGCAGACGAACGAGCCGCGCCACGACGACTGGTTCCCCTACATCGAGGCGCTCGGCGGCGGCTACATCGGCGTCGGCTCGGACCAGAACTACACGCTGTGCGCGCGGGCCCGGGCCGAGTTCGTCTGGTTGATGGACTACGACGTCGTGGTGACGCGGGCGCACCGCCTGTTCCGCGTCCTGATCCTCGCCGCGCCCGACCCCGGGACGTTCCTGGCCTTCTGGGAGCGTTCCGGCACGGGCGCCGTCCGGGAAGCCCTCGACTCGGCCGGCCTCGGGGATTCCGCGCGGGACGAGCTGTGGGCGCTGTACCGGGAGTACAAGGCGCCGCTGCGGCACCATTTCGCGCGGGTGGCGGCCTTGCAGGCGGACGGGCGCCCGAGCCGTTGGCTGTCCGACCCGGAAGCGTACGCCTGGATCCGCGCGCTCTACCAGACGGACCGCATCCGGATCCTCCACGGCGACCTGCTCGGGCGCACCGTGCTGCCGGCCATCGCCGCGGCGCACGAGCGGCTCGGCGTCCCGGTCCGGGTCGTCTACCTGTCGAACGCGGAGCAGTACTTCTTCTACAACGAGGCGTTCCGGCGGGCGTTCGCGGCGCTGCCGGTGGACGAGCGATCCGTGGTGCTGCGGACGCTGAACTTCCGGGACGACCAGGGGACAAACCGCATGATCTGGCACTACCAGGTCGAGCCGCTGCGGCACTTCGTCGCCGAACTCGACCGGCCGGATGTGGTCCGCTACCGCGACCTCGTGCCGGATGCGCCCTACGCTCCGGGCGGCGGGCTGTCGCGGATCGGTTTCGACCCGCCGCGGTAGTCGCGCGGGCGGACCGGCCGGCGGTCTAGTTGCGCCGGAAGACGAGACCGCTCTTGCCCTTGTCCACGCGGACGGTGCTGCCGGGGCCGAAGTCGCCCGCGAGAATCGCCTTGGACAGCGGCTCCATCAGCTCGCGCTGCAGGGCGCGCTTGAGCGGTCGGGCGCCGAACTGCGGGTCGAAACCGGTCTCGGCCAGCCAGTCCTTCGCCGCGTCGGTGAGTTCCAGGCGCAGTTCACGGCTGGCCAGCAGCCGACCGTAGCGTTCGAGCTGGATATCGACGATCTTCCGGATCGCCTCCCGGTCGAGGCGATGGAACAGGACCGTGGAATCCACGCGGTTGAGGAACTCGGGCCGGAACGTCTCGCGCAGGGCGGCGAACACGAGCTCCTCCATCTTGTCGCGCTCGCGCTCGTCGAGGTCCTGGATGTACTGGCTGCCGACGTTGGAAGTCATGATCAGGATCGCGTTGCGGAAATCGACGGTCCGGCCGTGGCCGTCCGTGAGGCGCCCGTCGTCGAGCACCTGGAGCAGGACGTTGAACACGTCGGCGTGAGCCTTTTCCATCTCGTCCAGCAGGATGACGCAGTAGGGCCGGCGCCGGACGGCCTCGGTGAGCTGTCCGCCCTCGTCGAACCCGATGTAGCCCGGCGGAGCGCCGATCAGCCGGCTGACCGTGTGCTTCTCCATGTACTCGGACATGTCCAGCCGGACCATGGCGCGCTCGTCGTCGAACAGGAACTCGGCCAGCGCGCGGGCGAGTTCCGTCTTGCCGACGCCGGTGGGTCCGAGGAACAGGAACGAGCCGATCGGGCGGTTCGGATCGGAGAGGCCGGCGCGCGCCATGCGGATCGCGGCGGCGACCGCCTCGAGCGCCTCATCCTGGCCCACGACCCGGCGCCGGAGGCGCTGTTCCATCTCCAGCAGCCGGTTCGATTCCGCCTCGAGCATCTTGGCCACGGGGATGCCGGTCCAGCGCGAGACGACCAGCGCGATGTCCTCCTCGGTCACCTCCTCGCGGAGGAACGAGCCGCCGTCGGCCGCCGCTCGCTGCAACTCGGCCCGGGCATCCTCCAGTTCCCGCTCGAGCGCCGGCAGGCTGCCGTAGCGGATCTCGGCGGCGCGGTCGTAGTTCGCCTCGCGCTGCGCCTTCTCGGCCTCGGTCTTCAGCGCCTCGATCTGCTCCTTGGCCGTCTTGATCCGCGCGATCAGCTGCCGCTCGCGCTCCCATCGCGCGCGCATGGCGGCCGTGCGTTCCTGGAGCTCGGCAATCTCCCGCTCGACCTCCTCCAGCCGCTGGCGCGAGGCCTTGTCGTTCTCGCGCCGGAGCGCCTGGCGCTCGATCTCGAGCCGTGTCTGCTGCCGTTGCAGCTCGTCGATCGGCCCCGGCAGCGACTCCACCTCCATCTTCAGCCGGCTCGCCGCCTCGTCGACGAGGTCGATCGCCTTGTCGGGCAGGAAACGGTCGGCGATGTAGCGATGGGACAGCCGGGCGGCGGCGACGAGGGCGGCGTCCTGGATGCGGATGCCGTGGTGCACCTCGTAGCGCTCCTTGAGGCCGCGCAGGATCGAGATCGTGTCCTCGACGGACGGCTGCCCGATCAGCACCGGCTGGAAGCGCCGCTCCAGCGCCTTGTCCTTCTCGACGTGCTTGCGATACTCGTCGAGCGTGGTGGCCCCGATGCAGCGCAGCTCGCCGCGCGCCAGCGCCGGCTTGAGCATGTTGGCGGCGTCCTGCGCCCCCTCGGCGGCGCCCGCGCCGACCAGCGTGTGCAGCTCGTCGATGAACAGCACCACGCTGCCGGCCGCGTTCTCGATCTCGCGCAGCACCGCCTTCAACCGGTCCTCGAACTCGCCCCGGTACTTCGCCCCGGCGACCAGCGCGCCCAGGTCGAGCTGCAGCACGCGCTTGCCGCGCAGGCTCTCGGGAACGTCGCCGGCCGCGATGCGCTGGGCGATCCCCTCCACGATCGCCGTCTTGCCCACCCCGGGCTCGCCGATCAGCACCGGGTTGTTCTTGGTCCGCCGCGCCAGGACCTGCATCGCCCGGCGGATCTCCTCGTCGCGGCCGATCACCGGGTCCAGCTTCCCCTTGGCGGCCTGCTCGGTCAGGTCCCGCGTGTACCGCTTCAGCACGTCGTACTTGCCCTCGGGGTCCTGGTCCGTCACCCGCTGGGTCCCGCGCGCCTCCTGCAGCGCCGCCAGCAGCGCCTCGCGGTCCGCCCCCGCCTGCCGCAACGCCTCGGACGCTTCGCCGTCCTTGCCCTGCGTCATCGCCAGCAGGAAGTGCTCCGTCGAGACGAACTGGTCCTTGAACTGCTCGGCCTCCGCCAGCGCCCGGTCGAACAACCCCTTGAACGCCGGCCCGATGTACGTCTCGCCGCCCTCGACCCGCGGCAGCCGATCCAGGGCGAGTTCGATCCGCTTCTCGACCGCGGCGGGGGCCGCGCCGGCCTTCTCGAGCAGCGGGCGCACGATGCCGTCCGTCTGGCGCAGCAGCGCCCACAGCACGTGGATCGCCTGGATTTCCTGGTGCCCACGCTGGCGCGCCAACTGGTCCGCGTCGGCCAGCGCCTCCCGGGACTTCACCGTCAACTTGTCGGTCCGGATCATCCGAGTCACCTCGCTTCCGGCGCCCTCGGCCCGCCGGTTGCATGCCCAGCGTAAGCATCGAACCGCCGAGATCAAACGGCAGCACGGAGCGTGCGCCGCCCCCGGCACACGCTCCGACCGCACGACGGCGCCGCTCCAGCACCCCCCGGCCGCCCGAGTCCCGCCCCCGCCGAGGGTCCCGCGGAAACGGTCCGCCCGGGGGCCCCGCGAAGCCCTTGTCGGAGCCGACGTCTCGCGCTAAGTTCCCGCCCCGTGAAGGCCTGGGTGCCGGTTCTGCTCGGTGTCGGGCTCTGCGGCGGCTGCGCGACGGAGGTGGGGGACGAGTGCGGGGCGAACGTCGATTGCTCCGCCTACGGCGACCGCGTGTGCGACACGACGGCCCCCGGCGGCTACTGCACGATCCTCGACTGCCGCGCCGACGGTTGTCCCGAGGAGGCGGTCTGCGTCGCGTGGGGCGAGGGGGTGTCGCGACGGACGTTCTGCATGCGCCATTGCGGCTCGGACTCCGACTGCCGCGGCGGCTACCAGTGCTTCGATCCCGGGCGCTACGCCAGCGACCACGCCGGCGAGCCGGGGTTCGACCCCGCGGACTACGGGGTGATCCTCGATACGAACCCACGAGGATCGAGGTTCTGCACGCGGGACTGGTAACCCCCTTCCGCGCGCGCTCGAGGGACGGGGCCGGGATGCGGAGCCCCGGGCCGGATCGGGGACTGGGTGCGATGACGCTGGGTCCGCTGATGTGGCTTGCCGGAACGCCGGACGACACCGCGCGCGCGGTCACGGTCGGCGTGTTCGACGGCGTGCATCTCGGGCACCGCGCCCTGCTCCAGCGGTTGCGGGAGGAGGCCGGTCCGGACCTGGTCCCGACGGTGGTCACCTTCGACCGCCATCCGCTGCGCGTGGTGGCGCCCGAGCGCGAGCCGGAGCGGCTCACCTCGGACGCCCTGCGGCTCGAGCTGCTGCGCCAGGCCGGCGCCGCCGCGGTGGTCGCGCTGCCGTTCGACGCGGCGACCGCCGCGCTGACACCCGAGGGATTCGTCCGCGAGGTGCTGGTCGAACGGCTGGGCGCCCGCCTGGCCGTCGTCTCGTCCGCCTTCCGCTTCGGTGCCGGCGGCCGCGGCGATCCGGCCGCGCTCCGGCGCATCGGACGTGAACAGGGGCTCGCGGTGTGCGAGGTCCCGCCGCTGATGCTCGAGGGACGCCGTGTCTCCTCGACCCGCATCCGCCAGGCCCTTCAGGCCGGCGACGTCGAGCGGGCGGCGCGACTGCTCGGGCGACACCACGTGGTCGAAGGGGTCGTCGAGCGAGGCGAGGGCCGCGGCCGAGCGCTCGGCTTCCCCACCGCCAACCTCGGCGGCCTCGAAGTGCTGGCGCCCGCCGAGGGGATCTACGCCGCGTGGGCGCGCTGGGCCGGCGAGGTGCGCGCGGCGGCGGTGTTCGTCGGCCGCCGGCTCACCTTCGAGGGCGACCGGACGGTCGAGGCCCACCTGCTGGACACCGACGCCGATCTGTACGGCGCCCGGCTGACGCTCGGTTTCGTCCGCCGGCTCCGCGACGACCGGCGCTTCGCCGGCGCGCTGGAACTCTCCGCGCAGAGCGCCCGCGACGTGCAGGCCACCCGCGCGACGCTGGCCCCCCTCCTCTCCGCCACACCGGCCTCCGCACCGTGCTGCCACGGGCCCGCGGGGCCCTGGACGAGGTGAGCCATGCCAGGCTTCCCCGAACGCTTCCTGGCCAAGCTGCCGCTGTCGGTCCTGCGCGCCGTCGCCCGGCGCATGGGGATCGAGGGGGGGGACGATCTCGATCGCGAGGCGCTGATCGAGCGGCTCACCTCGGCGCCGATCCAGCGGGCCGCGTCGTTCGGCCGGTCGCTCCGCCGTCTGGTCGGCCGCCTGCCGGGCGGCGTGCTGCGGACCACGGCGATGCCCGCTCCGACGCCCGCCGCGCCCCGCCGCGACGGCCCGGCGGACCCGGCGACGACCGCCCCCGGTACTCCGGCGGGTGGATCGGCCGGGGAACTGCAGTTCGAGACGATGAGCATGGTCGAGCTGCTGCTCCGGCAGGGTCATGTCGAGGAGGCGCGGGCCATGCTGCGCCGGATCGTGGAGCGCGACCCGGGCCATGCGGCCGCGCGACGACGGCTCGACGAGATCCAGGGCGGCCTGCCGCGCTCCGCCCAGCTCGTGACCCGCGAGGCGCCGGAGCCTCCCCGGGCTCCCGGCGCCACCGGCGAGCGGGCGCCGCGGGTCGATGAGCCGGTCTTCCGTCCGTTCGCCGAACGACCCGCCGTGTCGCTCGACATGCCCGACCTGGAACAACCACCGCTCGGCTACGGCCGGATCTACGCCGGCCTCCTGCACGTCGAGCCCACCACCCTGTACGCGTACTGGGAAGTCACCCCGGAAGCGGTCGCGGCCGTGCGGCGGCGCCTGGGCGACCCGGATGCCCGACTGACGCTCCGGCTGGTCTCGCACCACGTCGAGGCGCGCACGGGCGGAATCGTGCGCGACGTCGAGGTCGAAGACTTGGCCGGAGAGTACTTCTTCGTCGGACTCAAGCCCGGCGGCCGGCACCGGCTCGCCGTCGGCCTCCGCTCCAGGTCCGACCTGTTCGAGCCGGTGTGCCACACGGGCCTCGCCGCCACGGCGCCCGCCGGACCATCGGCGGACACCCGCGAGATCTGGCTCGAGGTGGAGCCGCCCGGACGCGAAGTCAAGCCCGTGCCGCAGCCGATCCGGATCCTCGCGCGGACCACCGGCTCGCCCGGCGAGGCGCTGCGCACGCGCGCCCACCGCCTCGGACTCGGCGACCTGCCGGAACAGGCCCGACAGCGGATCCTCGACCGACTGCACACGTTGCTCGAGACGTTGGGCCGTCCGGGCGCGCTGCCCACGTCGCCCGGGATGACCCAACCCGAACCGGTCACGCGGCGCTGACGACCCGGCGCCGTCACAGTCCGAGCGCGCCCGGGTTCATGATGCCCGCCGGGTCGAGCTCGCGCTTGAGCGCTTCCATCCAGGGGCGCAGCGGTCCGTGGGCCGCGCGCGAGAGCGCGATCGGCAGGGGGCGTGCGGCGCGGCACGACGAGAGCGCCACGCCGGCCGCCGCGAACCGTTCGACCAGGCGGAACAGCGGGCGCCGGGCGTCGGCGATCCGACCCTCCGGCGCCAGCACCGTCCAGCACGCCGTACCTCCCTCGGGGAGCGCGTTCGACCAACGGCAGGAAACCAGGTCGTCGCCCAGAATCGCCTGGGCCTCGCGGTCCAGCGCGCACAGCTCGGTCCAGCGCCCCGACGCCTCGACGCGCTCCAGCGGCCGGGCGGGGTCGGCCGGCAGGTCGAACGGCCCGCGCGTGCAAAGCGGCTCCTCCTCGCCGACGGTCGCGCCGCCGGCCGCGGCGATCCGGTCGCGGGCCAGCCGCACGAACGCCTCGACCAGCGCCCCATGGCCCTCGAACGCCAGGACCAACACCGCGTCCCCGCGCATCGATGCGGTGGCCCAGGCCGGACCCGGGCGGACGACGCGTGCCGCCGCCGGACGCACGGAGTCCGCCAACAGCGCGGCCAGGCAGGCGAGCGCCGACGCCGGCCCGGGGAACCAGGCGGCGACCAGCTGCCGCGTCTTCGGCGGCCGGTGCACCCGCAGGTGGGCCGCCGTGATCACCCCGAACGCCCCCTCCCCGGCCACGAACGCCTGCATCAGGTCCGGCCCGGCCGCCCGGCGCGGCGCCGCCTTGATCGGGATCGGCTCGCCGCGCGGCAACACCGCCTCCAGCCCGATGCACGCGTCGTCGAACGAGCCCTGCAGCGCCGACGCCTCGCCCCAACCCCGGCCGCCGAGCAGGCCGCCGAGCTTCGGGGAGACGTCGGGCAGGAGGGTGTAGCCGAGCGACAGGGCGTGCTCGCCGAGGCGCTGTTCGAGCGCCCGGACGCGCACGCCCGCCTCGGCGTGGACCACCAGCGCCTCCTCGGAAAGCTGCCGGATCGCCTGGAGACGCTCGAGGCTCAACTGCATCGTCGGGCCGGCGGCCGGAGGGCGCGCCGCGGGGGCCTCCGAACGCGCCAGCACGGGGACCCGCCGCTCGGTCCCGATCCGCAGCACCGCCGCCACCTCCTGGACGTCTCCGGGCGTGACGGTGAAGACCGGCGGATCACCGGTCGCTTCCACCCCGCCCGGGAGCGCCTCCTCGAGCGCCTG
>JAAZOP010000070.1 GCA_012797735.1 Myxococcales bacterium | reverse complement strand
TGCGGCGGCGGCGGGCGGCGCGGCGGCGGTGGTGGCGACCACGATGCCTTCGGGAGCGCCGCCGAAGCGGATGCGGTCGCAGCGCTGCGGCGCGCAGCCCTGCTTGCCGTCGCACGGGCCGTCGGCGGGACCGGAACAGATCGGGCGGAGCCGGACGAAGGCGAAGGACAGAGCGGCGAGGAGCCGGTCGTCGGCCTCGGCGGCGGGGATGAGATCGATCAGGGTCTGTTCGGCGAGCACGCGGTCGCGGTTGGCGACGACGGTGAGCAGATCGAGGGCGCGCATGCGGACGGCGAGGCTCGCGGCGGGGGTGCCGACGAGCAGGTCGCGCAGGCAGGAGACGGTGTAGGAGCCGCCGGAGAGGCAGCGTTCGTCGGCCTGGGCCTGCGCGTCGAGGATCTCCTGCATGCCGGGCAAGTCCTGGTCGAACAGCAGGGCGGCCAAGCCGTGCGCCTCGGCGCGCAGGGCCGGTTCCGCCAGCCGTTCGCGCAGTCCGCCGCCGCCCTCGGGGCAGGCGGCGTCGGTCCCACCGGTCGCGCCGCACGCGGCGTGGAGTTCGGAGAGCAGGTCGGCGAAGCCGCGCCGTTCGCGGGTGAAGAAGCCGTCGCGGCGGTACCACGGCACGGCGACGACGGTCGGGACGACGAGGTCGTCGGGGCGGCGTTCGGTGCGGCGGGCGGTGCGGAGCACCGGGTTGCCGGGCGGCCGGAAAACGGGCAGGTCGGTCTGGACCTTGGCCAGTTCGGCCGCCAGGCGTTCGAGGGCACCGAGGTCCTCGGCGGCGAGGCCGTCGCCGGCGCGGCGGACGAGGGCGAGGAAGCCGGGAAGGGGCAGAATCGCTTCAAGCGATTCGAGGGTGACGCCGTCGCGAGCGCGGACGCCGGACTGCGAGCGGAGCTGGACGAAGAGGTAGGCGGCGAGGATCCGGGCGGCGAGGTGCGGGCAGTCGGGTCCGAGCGGTTCGTCGAGGCGCAGGAGCGGGAAGCGGTCGTAGCACTCCCAGAGGGTGGGTCTGCCGAGAACGGTGTAGGAGGGGACGAAGCGCAGTTCCCGGCAGAAGCGGGCGTCGTCCTCCTCGGCGATCTCGGCGCGGCAGTCGTTCGCGGAGAGGCCGAGGTCTTCGGCCGGGGTCTCTCCGGCCTGTTTCTCGTTGCAGAAGCGCAGGCGACGCTCGCGCTCCGCCTCCATGTGGCGCCAGCAGCGATGCTCGGCGATCTCGAGCGGCTCGACTTCGACGTCCTTGAGCTGTTTCTCGAACCGGCTCGCCCACGGCTCGACGTGCTTGCGGCAGTACAGGGTCCGTTCGTCGGCGGACAGCGCGGTTTCCCACTTCGCGACGTGTTCGGGGTTCTCTCGGGGCCGGAGGACGCAGGCGGCCAGGGCGTCGCGGTAGGCGGCGAAGCCGAACTCGTCGGGCCGGGCGGGCAGGTCGAGCCAGTCGTCGGATCCGGCGGAGCGGCGGCGCGGTCCGGGGGTGCCGCGGGCGCGGCCCGGGTCGTCGAGGCGGAACGGCGGGGCGGCGGGGTCGTTCTGCTGGAGGGCGAGCAGAGGCTGGAACTGCTCGAGCTGGAAACGGAACAGGTCGCGCGGGGCATCGGCGCCGGGCAGTCCGGCGCGGAAGGTACGGGCAAAGGTGCGGGCCGCGGCGCCGCGCGCGAAGGCGATGCCGGGGCCGGCGCGCGCGAAGCGGCGGGCCTCGAGCACGGGAGTCTCGACCTCATCGACCAGGCCGGAGAAGCCCAGCGCATGGAGGAGGAAGCCGTAGGTCTCGACGGACGGGAACTGGTAGTCGCCGAGGGCCGCGATGAGCGAGGCGCTCGCCGGGAGCGGCGGTGCCGCGGTGCCGGCGGCGACCGGGCGTCCGTCGGACAGCTCGAGCGGGGGGCAGGCGGCGGTGCCGACCCGGAAGCCGTCGCCGCGCCGGACGGCGAAACGTCCGAGGCGCAGCAGGTCCCTGAGCGTGGCGGCCTCGGGGCCGGTCACGCCGAGCAGGGCGAGCGCCCGGGCGGCGGCGACGGTGCGCCACCAGCGGAGGCGGACGGCCCGGCCGCCGTGCGCAACGTCGTACAGGCGGGCCAGTTCGTCCGCGTTCCGGTCCTCCGCCGCCTGGTCGACGGCGTCGGCCCAGGCGGCGGTCGAGCGAATCTGGGCGGCCAGGAGGGCGACGGCGAGGCCGGAGCGGGTGGCGGGGTCGGGGACGGCGTTGGGGGCCTGCGGGGGCAGCACATCGACCAGGGCGCGGGTGAGGCGCTGCCAGAGGACGCCGTCGCCGAAGCCCCAGCGGAAGCCGGAGGCGGGGGGACCGGGGGTCTTGCCGGCGTTGCAAGGGGCCTGTTCGGGCCCGGTGCCGGGCTGATCGCGCCAGGCGGCGAGGGCCGCCTGTTCGCCCGCGCAGGCGACGCCGAGCCTGCCGCCGCAGGGGAGGCGGAGGAGGTCGAGCCGGTCGTTGCGGCCGAGGGCGGCGAGAACGGGGAACTGGGGGGCGACGTCGGGTTCCAGTTCGAGCGCCAGTCCCTTGAGCAGTTCTTCGACGACGACTTCGCGGTCGTCGCGGCTGCGCGAGCCGAGGCGGGTGAGGAGCCGGCGGGCGGTGTACTGCACGGCGGCGCCGTCGCCGGCCTCCTCGCCGGCGAAGAGGGCCTCGACGAGGGCGGCGGAGATCTCGCGCACGGCGGCGGCGTCGAGGCGGTGCGCGATCCGTTCGGAGCTCTCGGCAGCGGCGAGGTGCACGGCGGGGTCCTGGTAGGCGGTCGATTCGCGCAGGGCGGCGGCGAGGGTCTCGACGCCGGCGGCCATCGCCTCCGACTCGGCGGCCTCGCGGCAATCGAGCAGTCGGGCGATGCCGCGGAGGCAAGCGACGAGGAGGTCCTGGGGACCGGCGCCGGCGGCGCCGGCGGCCGGGGTCGGTTCGCGGCCGCGCCAGTCGCTGCAGGCCCAGCGCGTGCGAATCGCGGCGGCGACGTCGTGCAGCGCCGTGACGGCGGCGAAGAGGGAGTCGGCGAGCTGCGGGTCGAGGCCGCCGGCGGGGACGACGAGGCCGAGCAGTCCCTCGACCATCGCGCGCGTCTCGGCGACGTCGCCGGGCCGGGCGACGAAGCCCCGCAGCGCGGGAAGATAGGCCTCCTCGAGGACGCGCTTGCGCAGGGCGGCGTCGCGGGCGTGGGAGGCGAGCCGGCGGAAGGCGTCGGCGACCTGCAACCGGACGGGGCCGGCGGGGGCGGTGCGCGACGCCTGCAGGAGGGCGGGCAGGGTCACTTCGGCGAGGACGGCCTGGGGGGCGTCGCCGCCGCCGGCGGCCTCCTTCGCCTCGAGCGGGCCGAGCAGCGCGTGGAGCGCGCGGAGGCCGTCGGCGAGAGTGGCCGGCTGTCCGATCTGGGCGACGATCCGGTTCATCTCCTCGTCGGACGGACCACCCGGCACCGCACGGCTGGGCCCCTCGTCCTTCTTGCGCGTGCAACCGGCGAGGAGCGCCGGCAGGAGGAGGAGCAGCAGCAGCATCCGCCGGGCGGCGCGCGGGCCGCCGGGACGGCGCGTCGTGGGTCCGCAACGGGCGTCGGTGTCTCGAATGGTCGGCATCATGCACCCATCCCCCGCATCCCGGCTCGAGTCGAGCCTCCTTGGTGTACGCGGGCGAAGGTACCACGGACCGGGGCGCCGGGTCACGCGAAGCGGTCGAGGACGGCTTCGATCTCCGGGCCGCGCAGGGCGAGGTCCTCGGGGACCTTGACGGGCAGGAAGCGGCTTCGCGGACCGGCGCGGGGCACGCGGAGCCAGGCGGTTTCGACCCAGTCGGCGAGCTGCCCGACGAGCCGTTCGAACTGGATCGCCGGGCGGTCGCCGACGTTCTTGCGGACGGCGAACCAGTCGAACGGCCACGAGCGCTCGAAGAGGCCGGCGTCGAAAACGAAGGTGTTCGTATTGAAGACCGGGATCCGGTCCGGGTCGAACGACCTCGGGATGCGGAACGCCTCGACGATCGTGAGGCGGCCGGCGACGAGAGCCGGCATGCCGCCGGCGTCTCCGGGAAGCTTGTCGACGAGTTCGACGGTCATGGGGCGGCCGTGGGCGAGGTGCCAGCCGATGATGGCGGGGTCGAGGCCGGCGCCGAGGTTGTCGACATTGGAGACGACGAGGAGGCGGCCGCCGGCGGCGCGGAAGCGGGCCAGTTCGCCGCTGCGGCGGAAGGCGTCGGGGAGGTCGCCGTGGCCGGGAGCGTAGAGGGACGGCCGGCCTTCGACGAGGAGCAGATCGCCGCGTTCGGTGAGGCGGGGGGCGGCGAACTGCTCGAAGGTGCGGACGGCGCCGGCCAGGCCGAGGCTCTCGAGGTGGCGGGCGGTGGCCGCGGCGGTGGCGAAGCTGTTCATGAGCCAGACGGGGGCGGCGCCGCCCGAGACGCGGCGGGCCTGGTGGATCTTCCAGTCGAGGAAGGAGCGCCCGCGGGCGGCGACGACGGTGCCCTTGACGACGCCGCCGAAGCGGGTGGCCATGCCGCCGTTGAGGACCAGGACGCCGACGCGGCCGGCCGCGATCGCCTCGCCGCCGGCCTCGACCAGGCGGCGATGTTCGTCGGACGACTCGTCGGGGAGCGTCTCGATCGCCCGCGGGGGGGGCGGTTCGAGGGGTTGGCGGAGGCGGTTGCGTTCCGGATCGAAGCCGTCCCGCGCCAGGCGCGCGGCGAGCTCGGCGAAGGGGAGTTCGGCGAAGCCGTGGCGGTCGAGGACGGCGCGGGCGTCGTCGGGGAGTCGCGCAAGATCGAGCATGGCGCGACGATACACGGCTTCGGGGAGCGCGCAAAGTCGCGGGCAAGAAACGCGCGGCAACGCGAAGGCGCCGGGAACCAGCGGAGGCGGAAGTGGTGTCGCGAGACCCGGAGGCGACCGGCGGGCGCGGCCGCGCGCGTGGGGTCCCTTGGCGGGTTTTCGGGAGGCTGCTACGGTGCCGGTCGTGGACGAGGCGCTGCGGGGGCGGGTGATCGATGGGAAGTACCGCCTGACCCGACCGTTGGGGGAAGGCGGGATGGGGATGGTCTGGGTCGCGACGCACACCGCCTTGGGTCGCGAATTCGCGGTGAAGCTGCTGCGCCCCGAGTTCGCGCGGGACCCGCAGGCGCTGATCCGGTTCCAGCAGGAGGCGGTGGCGGTCGGCAAGGTCGGCAGTCCGCACCTGGTGTCCCTGACCGACTTCGGCACGACGGCGGACGGCGAACCGTACATCGTGATGGAACTCCTGGAGGGGCGCACGCTCGAGGAGGCGATGCGCGCGGAGAAGCCGATGGCGGTGCCGCGCATCGCGGACATCGGCTGCCAGATCCTGACGGCGCTGGCCACGGTGCACGAACGGGGCATCGTGCACCGGGACCTCAAGCCGGCGAACGTGTTCCTGATGCGGCTCGGCGATCGCGAGGACTTCGTCAAGCTGCTGGACTTCGGGGTGGCCAAGGTCCTCGGCGGCGACCGGATCTCGCACTTCACGCGCACGGGAGTGCTGCTCGGGACGCCGACGTACATGTCGCCGGAGCAGGTGCAGGGCGGCCGGGACGTGGACCACCGATGCGACCTCTGGGCGGTGGGCGTGATCCTGTTCCGGGCGTTGACGGGGCGGCGGCCGCACGAGGCGGCGTCGCGGGGGGAGCGGCTGGCCGCGATCGCGACGCAGGACGTGCCGCCGCTGCGCCGCTTCCGTCCGGACCTCGGGGAGGACCTGGAGGCGGTGTTGGGTCGGGCGCTGACGCGCGAGATCGGACGCCGCTACGTCACGGCGCTCGAATTCCGCGCAGCGCTCGAACCGTTCCGCGGCGGGGCGCCGTCGGCGTACGCAACCAGTCTGGCGCCTCCGCCGCCGTCGCCCGTGCGGCTTCGTCTGGCGGCCGCCTTTGCGGCGCCGGCGCCGGAGGCTCGACCCACGGCTCCGGCCGTGGACCGCGGTGCGACGACAATTCCGGCGGCGGTGGGGCGACCGACGGTTCCGGCGGTCGGCTCGGCGGCGCCGGCCGCCTCACCCTCGGCGCCGCCGCCGGGAGAGCGGCCCACGGTCGGCCCGGCACAGGGCGCGGCCACGCGGCACGACGGGGCGGCGGCCGGGGCCGCTG
>JAAZOP010000069.1 GCA_012797735.1 Myxococcales bacterium | reverse complement strand
TCCGGCGGCGCGCCGGTCGCCTCCGGCGCGGCCTGCCCGGCGGGGGACTGTACGCCTGTGGGCTCGCCGGCGGTGGCCGGTGCGGCGGCCGGATTCTCCGGGGGTTCGTCGGCCTGGCCGGCGAACGCCAGGGCGGCCGGTGCGGCGACGAGGAACGCGGTGAGGATCTTGCGCATGGTCGGCCTCTCCTCCGGGGGGTGGTTCATACCATGACGGCCGGGAGCGTCAAGCGCGGGGACGGCTTGCCCAGGGTGTCGCCGAAGTCCGCATCGCCGGCCGGCGCCGCGGATCCGCAACCGTTCCTCCGTCTTCCCGCGGTGTCGGGGGAGCGAGCGGCGCGTCGTCGAGGGTTCTTGCCAGGAACCCGAGACGATGTGCAGGGGGTACGCCCGGAATCCGTTCGACCCGTTCGGCCGGAATCTGCCGCCGGGTGTTGGAGAAGTGGAAGCGGTCAGGCAGGAAATCCCTTGACAGTCGGTCTTCGGCGGATAGGATACGCTTCCCGTTCCGCGGGGCCGGGCCGCCGGGAGTGCGGGCGCCGGGTGTCGCGCGGGGGGCTTGGGAGAGGGAACCGACCGATGCCGACCATGAACCAACTCGTGTCCCGGCGGCGGGAAGTGCAGAAGTTCCGGAACAAGGTGCCGGCGCTCAAGGCGTGTCCGCAGAAGCGCGGCGTCTGTTTCCGCGTGTACACCTGCACGCCGAAGAAGCCGAACTCGGCGTTGCGCAAGGTGGCGCGCGTGCGGTTGTCGAACGGGATGGAGGTCACGGCCTACATTCCGGGCGAGGGCCACAACCTGCAGGAGCACTCGGTGGTGTTGATCCGCGGGGGCCGGGTGAAGGACCTGCCGGGGGTGCGGTACCACATCATCCGCGGCACGCTGGGCACGGAGGGGGTGGCGAACCGGCGCCAGGGTCGGAGCAAGTACGGGGCCAAGCGGCCGAAGACGGCGCAGGCCTGAGGAGCGAGGTAGGTCATGCCCAGGCGCAGGCTGGTGCAGAAGCGCGAGGTGATGCCGGACACGCGGTACGGCGACGTGGTGGTGGCGAAGTTCATCAACGCGCTGATGCTGCGGGGCAAGAAGTCGACGGCGGAGAGCGTGGTCTACGACGCGTTCGACATCATCAAGAACCGCTTCAAGGAGAACCCGCTGGACGTGTTCCGCCGGGCGATCGGCAACGTCCAGCCGAAGGTCGAGGTGCGGTCGCGGCGCGTGGGCGGGGCGACGTACCAGGTGCCGGTCGAGGTTCGGTCGGACCGGGCGCTGGCGCTGGCGATGCGCTGGATCAAGATCTACTCCAAGGAGCGCGGCGAGAAGACGATGCGGGAGAAGCTGGCGGCCGAGCTGGTGGATGCGGCGGCCGGCCGCGGCAACTCGGTGAAGAAGTGCGAGGATACGCACCGGATGGCGGAGGCCAACAAGGCCTTCGCGCACTACCGGTGGTAGAGGAGTCCGGGGAGAGATCCGGTTGAGCGGGCCGGCCCGGGGCCGGCGCCGGGGCGCAGGGGCGCTCCGGCTCGTTCTCTCTCAGGCTGGGGTGTGCGTGGGACGATGGCTCGCGAGACGCCACTTTCGCGCGTGCGCAACATCGGCATCGCCGCGCACATCGATGCCGGCAAGACCACGACCACCGAGCGCATCCTGTACTACACCGGTCTGATCCACCGGATGGGCGACGTCGACGACGGCACGACCCAGATGGACTGGATGGACCAGGAGCAGGAGCGCGGGATCACGATCACCTCCGCCGCCACGACCTGTTTCTGGCGGGACCATCGGATCAACATCATCGACACGCCGGGGCACGTCGATTTCACGGTCGAGGTCGAGCGCTGCCTGCGGGTGCTGGACGGGATGGTGGCGGTGTTCTGCGCCGTGGGCGGCGTGGAGCCGCAGAGCGAGACGGTGTGGCGGCAGGCCGACCGGTACGGCGTGCCGCGGATCGCGTTCGTCAACAAGATGGACCGGCTGGGGGCGAGTTTTCCCGACGCCGTGCAGTCGATGCGCGAGCGTCTCGGGGCGCGTCCCGTCCTGCTGCAACTCCCGTGCGGATCGGCCGAGGAGTTCCGCGGGGTATACGACCTGCTGCGCCGGCGGCGGATCGTCTGGCACGACGAGACGCAGGGGGCCGAGTTCCACGACGAGGAGGTGCCGGAGGCGGATCGGGCGGCGGTCGAGCAGGCGCGGCAGGAGCTGGTGGAGGCGTGCGGCGAGGTCGACGACGAGGTGATGGCGGCCTACGTCGAGGGCCGGTCGCCGGACGAGGCCGCGCTGCTGCGCGCGCTGCGCAAGCTGACGATCACCGGTCGGGGCGTGCCGGTCCTGTGCGGCGCGGCGTTGCGCAACAAGGGGGTCCAGCCGCTGATCGATGCGATCGTCGATTTCCTGCCGTCCCCGCTGGACATGCCGCCGATCGAAGGCGTCCATCCCGACCGCGACAAGGCGCGCAAGGAGCGCCGCGAGGCGACCGTCGATGGGCCGCTGGCGGCGCTGGCCTTCAAGGTCACCACCGACCAGTTCGCCGGCACGCTGACCTGGCTGCGCCTCTACTCCGGTTCGTTCCGGACCGGCCAGAACGTCTACAACGCGACGAAGGCGAAGCACGAGCGGGTGGGCAAGCTGGTGCAGTTGCATGCCAACAAGCGCGAGGAGGTCCGGGAGGCCTCCGCCGGGCAGATCGTGGCCGCCGTGGGGCTGCGCTTCACCGGCACCGGAGACACCCTCTCCGACGACAAGCACCCGTTGCTGCTCGACCCGATCCCCTTCCCGGAGCCGGTGATTTCCGTCGCGGTCGAGCCCAAGACCAAGGACGACGAAGAGCGGCTCGCCGGGGCGCTCGGCAAACTCCAGCTGGAGGACCCGTCGTTCCAGGTGCGGGTCGATGGGGAGACCGGGCAGACGCTCCTGTGGGGGATGGGCGAGTTGCACCTCGAGGTGCTGGTCGAGCGGCTGAAGCGGGAGTTCCGGGTGCACGTGAACACGGGACGCCCGCAGGTGGCCTACAAGGAGACGGTCTCGGCGGCGGTGGAGTCCGAGGGGCGGTTCGTGCGGCAGGCGGCGGGCAAGGGGCAGTACGGCCACGTCCGGCTGCGGCTGGAGCCGAACGGGACCGGCCGGGGGATCGCGTTCCGCAACCTGGCGTCTCCGTCCGAGGTCCCGGGGGCGTTCCTGACGGCGGTCGAGCGCGGGGTACGGGACGCGCTGGGGGCGGGGCCGCTGGCCGGCTATCCGATGGTCGATGTCGCCGTCACGCTGCTCGGCGGCTCCTGCCACGACACCGACTCGACGGAGATGGCCTTCCACGCGGCGGCGAGCATCGCGGTGCGGGACGGGACGCCTCGGGCGCAGCCTGTGCTGCTCGAGCCGGTGATGTCGGTCGAGGTGGTGACGCCGGAGGCGGCGCTGGGGGACGTGTTGGGGGACCTCAAGGCGCGCCGCGGGCGCGTCGTGGGGATGCGGCAGCGCGGCGACCTGCGGCTGGTCGATGCGCTGGTCCCGCTGTCGGGGATGTTCGGGTACGCGACCGACCTGCGCAGCCGCTCGCAGGGCCGGGCGACGTACACCATGCAGTTCGCGCAGTACGAGCCCGTGCCGGCGAGCGTGTCGAACCGGGTCGTCGCGCAGGTGCGGGGCGGTTTGTGAGGCCCGGCCGCCGGGAGGGCGGCGGGCGCGAGGAACGGTCGAGGGAGAGGGAGAATCCATGGCCAACAAGATCCGGATCCGACTCAAGGCCTACGACCACCGGTTGCTCGACAACTCCGCCAAGGAGATCGTCGACACCGCGTTGCAGAGCGGTGCACGGGTGGCGGGGCCGATCCCGCTGCCCACGCAGATCAACCGCTTCACGGTGCTGCGCGGGCCGCACGTGGACAAGAAGTCGCGCGAGCAGTTCGAGATCCGAACGCACAAGCGGCTGATCGACATCCTCGAGCCGACGAGCCAGACGATCGATGCGCTGATGAAGCTCGATCTGTCCGCCGGCGTGGACGTCGAGATCAAGTAGCGAGGTGGATCATGCCGAAGGTGGACGTCTACGACATCGAGCGGAAGAAGGTCGGGGAGATCGACCTCGACGAGGCGGTGTTCGCCGCCGAGGTCAAGCCGCACCTGCTGCACGAGGTGGTGCGGGCGCAGCTGGCGGGGCGGCGTGCGGGCACCCACTACGCCAAGGAGCGCGCCGCCGTCCGCGGCTCGACGCGCAAGCTGTACCGGCAGAAGGGCACGGGCCGGGCGCGGCACGGGGCGCGGCGGGCCCCGATCGCGCGCGGCGGCGGGCGGACCAAGGCGCCGGTCCCGCGCGACTACTCGTTCCGGCCCCCGCGCCAGGTGCGCCGGGCCGCCCTGCGTTCGGCGCTCTCGCTGTTCCAACAGGAGGGCCGCCTGTTCGTGCTCGACCGGTTCGACCTCGCCGAAGCGAAGACGCGGCGGGTGGCGGAGGTGCTGAAGCGTTTCGAGGTGGACCGCGGGGTGATCTGCGACGCCGCCGCCAATGCCTCGCTGCGCCGGGCCACGCGCAACCTGGCGCGGACGGTGTTCCTGCCCCCCGAGGGGCTCAACGTGTACGACCTGCTCAAGGCCGACCGGCTGCTGGTGACCCGCGACGGCGTCTCGGCGCTCGCCGCGACCCTGCGGCCGGCGACCCGGACGGGCAAGCCCCGGCCGGCCTCGTCCAAGGCGAAGGCGGCGGGAGAGGGAGGCTGAACCGATGAAGGCGCTGGAGAAGGTGCTGCTCCGGCCCCTGATCCTCACGGAGAAGGGGAACCGGATGCGCGAGGGGATGAACAAGTACCTGTTCGAGGTGGCGCCCGAGGCGTCGAAGATCGAGATCCGGCTCGCGGTGGAGAAGCTGTTCGACGTCAAGGTCAGGAGCGTGCGGACGCTGGTCGTGCGTGGCAAGCCCGCGCGGCTCGGGCGCAAGCGCGTGCAGCGGCCCGCCTGGAAGAAGGCGATCGTGACGCTCGCCGAGGGCAGCAAGATCGAGTACTTCGAGTCGGTGTAGCGGGCGGCGGAGGAGAGAGCCATGGGAATCAAGACCTACAAGCCGACCTCGGCGGGACGCCGCCGGATGTCGGGGTTCGACTTCGAGGAGATCACGAAGTCGCGGCCGGAGAAGAAGCTCGTGCGCGGCAAGCGCTCCACGGGCGGCCGCAACAACCAGGGGCGGACGACCGCGCGGTTCCGCGGCGGCGGGCACCGCCGGCGCTACCGGGAGATCGATTTCCGGCGCGAGAAGGTCGGCATTCCGGCGCGGGTGGCGGCGATCGAGTACGACCCGAACCGGTCGGCGCGGATCGCCCTGCTGCACTACGCCGACGGCGAGAAGCGCTACATCGTGGCGCCGCAGGGACTGGCGGTGGGCGAGGTGGTCGTCTCCAGCCGCAACGCCGACGTCAAGCCGGGCAACGTCCTCCCTCTCCGCTTCATCCCGCTCGGGACCACGATCTACGGCATCGAACTCAAGCTCGGCAAGGGGGCCCAGTTGGCCCGCGCCGCGGGGGCGCAGGCGCAGCTGCTGGCCAAGGAGGGGGACTACGCGCAGGTCCGGCTCCCTTCCGGCGAGGTGCGGCGCGTGCATCTGGACTGCCGGGCCACGATCGGCCAGGCCTCGAACATCGACCACGCCCTGGTCCGCCTGGGCAAGGCGGGCCGCCGCCGCTGGCTCGGTCGGCGCCCGCACAACCGCGGCGTCTCGATGAACCCGGTCGACCATCCGATGGGCGGCGGCGAGGGGCGGTCCAAGGGCGGCCGGCATCCGTGCTCGCCGTGGGGCCAGAAGGCCAAGGGGCTCAAGACGCGGACGCGCAAGGTCTCGGACGCGTTCATTCTCAAGCGTCGGCGCTAGGGCGCGCGGGGAACGGAGGGTAGCAACGTGGCCAGGTCGATCAAGAAGGGGCCGTTCATCGACGACCACCTCCAGGCGAAGGTGCTGGAGGCGCAGAAGTCGAAGAGCAAGCGGATCATCCGCACGTGGTCGCGGCGCTCGACGATCACGCCCGAGTGCGTCGGGCTGACGTTCGCCGTGCACAACGGCAAGAAGTTCGTGCCGGTGTTCGTCGAGGAGAACATGGTCGGGCACAAGTTCGGCGAGTTCGCGCCGACGCGCACGTTCCACGGCCACTCGGGCGACCGAAAGGTCGCCAAGGGTGCCGGAGTGCGCGGCGGGGCGCCGGCGGCTCCCGGGGCGGCACCGGCGGCTTCCGGGCCGGCTCCCGCGGCGGCGCCGGCGGCTCCC
>JAAZOP010000068.1 GCA_012797735.1 Myxococcales bacterium | reverse complement strand
GGGCCAGTCGGGCGCGGTCGACCAGACGATCCGCGGACCGTCCAGCCCGTCGCGCGGGGTGCCGAGGTGGTCGGTCGATTCGAGCAGGTTCGCCGCCGCGAGCCGCTCGGCCCGCCAGACGTAGGTCCGGCGGCCGTCCTCCTCCGCGACCGCCGGCGCGAGGTCGCAACCGGCGCAGGCGTGACGCAACGACAGGCCGCTCGGCACCGACACGCGCAACTCGAGCGCCTCGATCGGGATCGCCCAGCGCAGCGGCACGGCTCCGGCCTGGTAGCCGCAGGCCGGCGGCGCGGTGTCCTCCACGACGTACTCGAGCTCGGCCTTTGCGCCGGGCTGGAGGCCGACGTGGGTCACGACGGTCTCGCGCAGCGAGGCGAACGCCGGGGCCGCGGCGAGGCCCGCCGCGGTCAGCTCGTTGATGCCGATCTCCGGCGTGTCCTGCACCACGCCGTCCGGCCCGGTGGTGCGGGCGCGCCGCACCGTGAGCCGCTGGGTCCGGGCGTCGTGGTACAGGAGCGGGTCGCCCCAGGTCTCCCAGCCGAAGTCCGTGAGGTACTCGACCACGCGACGTTCCGTGCGCACCGCCCGGCCGTCCGGCTCGACACGGATGTCGATCGTCCGCTCGAGCACGCGGGCGTCGGCCGGGGCGGTGGTGGGTGCGGTCACGGTGCGCTGCGCGGCGGCGGACGGGGCGCAGGCGACGAGGAGCAGGGCGGGCCAGGCGCGGCAGATCATCGGGACGCCTCCGCCCGCGCCGCGGCCCGCTCGAGGATCACGGCGGTGTCGGCGAACGCGCGGACCGCCCCGACGACGTCGGCCAGCCCGGCGTACTCCTCGACGGAGATGTTGCGGCGCCGGATCTCGGTGCGCGTGCGCAGCACGAGCTGTCGGCCCTCCTGCGCGACCCGCGCCGCGAACGCCGCGACGCCGCGATCGACCGCACGCTCGATCGGCTCGGCCAGGTTCCAGCCGTCCGGCAGGGCGATCCGCTCCTCGGCCGTGACCGTCTGCGCGGAACGCAGCAGCACCGGCGTCTTCCGCTCGGAACCCCGCACCGCGTGCAGGTAGTCGGCCAGCCGCCCGCTGCCGAACGGATGACGGGCCAGCGGAAGGACGAGCCGCATCCGGTCGGGGCCGACGGCGGCGTGCCGCTCCGCGCGATACTCGAACTCGAGGAAGAACGCGGGTTCCAGGTCGAAGGGGTCGATCATCCGGTGGTCGGTCACCTCGGCAGCCGGCGCGAGCCGCTGGGCGATCTCCTCGACCTGGGATCGCGTGTCGAGGCGCAGCGCGCGGCCGAAGACGCGGCGCACGCGGTCTTCGAGGGCGCCGGCCGGGGTGAGGCGGACCGACTCGACCAGCGTGCCGTCGGGTTCCAGGCGGCCGCTGCCGCGCAGCGCCAGGCCGTTGCGCTCGGGCCCCTCGGCCGGCGTGATCGCCAGATCCTCCCCTTCGGGACTGCCGACCAGGTAGTGCTGGGACGACTCGGCGCGCGACCACAGGTCGCGGGAGAACGGGGCCCAGGTCGGGTCGACCATCCGGTAGCTGCCGTCGGGCTGCTGCCAGGCGACGACGGCGTGGTTGAACTGGTCGGCCGGAATCCGCTCGACCCGCGACCCGGCCATCGTCATGGCGGGATAGGCGACGAACCCCGCGGCGCGCAGCAGGGTGACGAGCATGCCGGCCTTGTCCTTGCAGACGCCGGCCCGGTGGTCGAACGTCATCGCGCCGGCGTGCATCGTGTAGCCTTCCTCCCGGCCGACCGACATCCCGCGGTAGCGGATGTTGTGGGCGACCCACGTGTTGAGGCGGGCGACGCGCTCCTCGTCGGAGCGGGCGCCGGCGGTGATGCGCGCGACGGCGGCGCGGATCGCGTCGTTCGCCGCGAATTGCCCCTCGTTCGCCTCGAAGAACCACCGGCTCTTCGCCGGCCAGTCCGGCACCGTCGCCATCACGACCTTCGGCAGGAAGTCGGTGACCCACGGCGCGCCGGGCTCCTCGGCCAGCGGCGGCAGGTCCGCGGCGCGGAAGAGGTAGTGGAACGCCTCCTCGTCGAAGGTGGCGGAGACCGACACCGGCGGACCGTACGTCTCGTACTGTAGCGGCTTGTCCCGCGGCGTCGAGACCTCGTAGCTCTTCTCCAGCACCGGCCACGGCTCGTCGCCGAACAGCACCGTGTCGTAGAAGTGGCCGGCCATCGGGGGCGCGAACCGCTCGTCGTCCTGGGGCTGGTCGAGGTACGCGATCTGGAAGCCGGTGAAGTAGGTCTCGGTGAGCACCGCGTCGCCGATCGCGGGGCGGGGGACCTGGACGAGCCGCATGCGCAGGTCCCAGTAGATCGACGAGGCGGGCTGGGGCAGGTCGGCGCCGTCCTCCGGCGACACCTCGGCGCAGGTGCCGTCGGCGTGGACCACCGTCACGCGGCGGATCTCGAGCCGGCTTGTCGCGGGATCGTAGTCGAAGCGCTGGACCGCCAGCCGCCCGGCGCCCGCCTCGGTCAACGCCTTCTGCAGGCGGGTGCGCACGACGTGGGCCTGTCCGCTCTCCTGCACGCGGACGACCGAACGATCGAAGACGACGACGCCGTCCGCGCCGTCGTGGTCCGCGCGGTCGCCGGCGGCCTTCGCGGCCGCCGCCCATGCCGGGTCGCAGAGCGGCGTCGCCGGCGGCCCGGCCGGCT
>JAAZOP010000067.1 GCA_012797735.1 Myxococcales bacterium | reverse complement strand
CCGCGACCGGAGGGTGGCGAGCCGGCCGCGCTGCTGGGCCAGGCGCCAGCGGGGATGCGCCGCCGCCAGCCGCCGGCGCAGGTCCTCCAGCGCGCGGCGCCGCCGCTCGAGGCGTTCCTCCAGCGCGCGGTGTCCGCGTTCCAGGGTTCCGTCGAGGGCCTGGGCGGGGGGACCGACGAGCCGCTCCGCGGTGGGCAGGCGGGCCCGCAGGCGGTCCAACGCCCGCCCTTCGGCCGTCAGTCGTTGGCGCAGGGCGCGGGCGCTGCGCCCGACGACCCACGCGAGCCGCTCGGCCACCGCCGCGACGGTCGGAACGGCCCGTTCGGCCGCCTCGGAGGGCGTCGCGGCCCGCAGGTCGCTCACCAGATCCACGACCGTCACATCGATCTCGTGCCCCACGGCCGAGATGACGGGCACGGGGCAGGCGGCCACGGCGCGCGCGACGACCTCGGTGTTGAAGGCCATCAGGTCCTGGGCGCTGCCACCGCCGCGCGTCAGGATCACGACGTCGACTTCCGGGCGGCGGCCGATCCGTTCGAGGGCCGCGACGATGGATGCGGCGGCCTCTTCGCCCTGGACGGCGCAGGGCGCGACGACGACGGGCACCGGCACGCGGCGGGCCAGCACCTTGAGCACGTCGTGGAGCGCGGCGCCGGCGGGCGAGGTCACCA
This sequence comes from Myxococcales bacterium, assembly GCA_012797735.1. Lineage (GTDB taxonomy): Bacteria > Myxococcota_A > Polyangia > DRWM01 > JAAZOP01 > JAAZOP01. Next base: position 20,639 of record JAAZOP010000067.1, on the reverse strand, counting down.
CGCCGACGGCGCGCGGCACCGGCGGCAGCGGCCGCTTGCGCTCGGTCGCCGTCAGCCCCTCCGCCTGCAGCCTGCGCTTCAACTCCTCGATGCGGGCCGCGATGTCGCCCGCGCCGGCCGGTTCCACGCGGTCCACGATCATCTGGAAACGCCCGCCGCCCTCCCACAGCGTGAGGTGTCCGTGACAACGCACGCGCTTGCCTTCCGCCAGGGCGGCGGCGGCGGCGGGGATCCGGGCGGCGGAGCGCCACATCACGCACGGAAGCTTCGCGCCCGGGTCCTGCAGCTCGAAGTAGCGATGGCCCGAGGTCGGGTGCGCCTTGAGCCCGACGACCTCGCCTTCGACCCAGATGCCGCGGTACTCCCCTTCGAGCTGCCGGCGCACCTGGCGCAGAAGGTCGGCGATCCGCCAGACGCGGGGTTCCTCCGACGGCTGGCGCGGTCCCCCGGTCAACGGAACAGCGGTTGCAGCAGCCAGAGCAGCGCGACCAGGGCCCCGATGCTCCCGAGTCCCCAGGCCAACCAGTAGTCCCAGCGCGGCCCCGGGTCGGACGGCCTGCGCCGCGCCCCACCGCGGCGCAGGCCGCGCATCCAGGTGTAGCCGCAGCGGCAGACCCGTCGCTCGCCCTTGCGCACGGCCCCGCAGAGCGGACAGATCTTGGGGTCGGACACCGGAATGTGCCGTCGCGGTTCCGCCAGCAGCGTGGTCGGCTGGACCGCCCCCTCCGACACCCTCGGCACCTCCACGCCCCGCCGCTCGAGCGCCGCCCGGAGTTTCTGGTTCTCCTCGATGAGCTGTGCCAGCGACGCCCCCGTCGGCGGCCGTCCCTCATCGCCCGGCAGCGGGCCGTGGACCCGCCGCAGGGCGAGGTTGAGACGCTGCTGGCGGTCGTACTCGTGGAAGCTGCTCTCCAGATTGGGCGGAATCAGGTGGCCCGTCTCACCCATCACGGTTGCCTCCCCGTCGCCTCGCCACTATCGGGAAACCGGTGCGAGGCGTCAAGTGTTCCGTCGCCACGGGGGGCCGGCGGCCCTGATCCGGCTGTCGGGGTGGCGTGGACGGCGCGACACGGATGCCTTGGTCCCGGGGGGCCGCACGGGGGCGATGAGGCGGCAGGCCCGCGAAAGCACGATGTTCCGGCGACTGGCACGCCGGGCGCTATCTCCCGGGGCGGGCCGCGCGAACGGCCCGGACGGGAGGACCGAAACGATGACCGACAACTTCGATGGCGTGACCCGGGGCCGCCGAACGTCGTTTCCGATTTCCACCCTGCGACGCGCCGCCGGGGCGCTTTGCGCCGTCGCGCTGGCGGGCGCCTGTTCGTTCGAGGGGAGTCTCGGCGGGAGCGGCGGCTGCGGCGGCGCGATCGGCATCCAGGGGAACGCCGCCTTCTCCTTCGAGCAGGCGCCGTTGCAGGATCTGTCGGCGGCCTCGGGCCGGTCGTTCGCCGAGGGGACGTACAGCCGCTTCCGTGTCGACGACCTGACCGGCGTCGGACTGGGCCCGCTCACCGTGGAGAGCAGCGACCCGGCCGTGATGACGGTCCAGGCCGACACCGACGCCGACTGGCCGTGGCGCGCGAAGTTCAACCGCGCCGGCACGGCGGCGCTCCGCGTCCGCAGCACGCTCGACGGCACCCTCCTCGACTCGCTCGAACTGCGCGTCGCCCGGCCGGCCCGTCTGGATCTGACCGCGGGACCGGCGCTGTCGCCCCAGATCGACGGCGGCGGCGTCAACCGCGAGCCGTCGCGCGTGGTGCTGGCCCGGGGCGGGTCGTGTCGTCTGTTCGTGCGCGCCCTCGATGCGTCGGGGCAGGTCCTGTTCGGGTCGTTCTCCCCGACGATCCGCACGACGGGCGCAGGACTGGGCGTCGTTTCGGAGGGGATGACCGGGCTGGCGTTCCTGGGCGACGCGGTCTACGCCACGGTCCGGCTGGTCGCGACCGACGCCGGCGAGACGACGCTCCGGCTGGAGGGTCCGGGCGACCTGAGCCGCGAACTGGCGGTCTCGGTCCCCAGCGCCGCCGATCTCGCCTCGTTGCGGCTGGTCTTCTGGCCCGACGACCTGTCGGTGGTCGAGCCGGGGGAGGCGGCGATGGTCGTCGCCGTCGGCCGCGATGCGGCGGGCGCCCCGGCGTACGGCTTCGCGATCGATTTCTCCACCGACGACGAGTCGGTGGCCGTGGTCGAGCCGGCCGCGGACCCCGACATCAGCCTGGTCCACTTCGTCGCTCCCGGCACCGCCCGGATTCTCGCGCGCCTTCGGGACAACCCCGCCCTCGAGACCTCGGTCGCCGTCACCGTCGCTTCTTCCGCGAGCTGACCCGATCCCCGGAACGTCCCGGGCTCCGCACCCCCCGCCCCCCCGTCCCCGGAGCCCGGGACGTTCCCGCCTCGGCCGACGTTCCGCCGAACGTCCCGCCGGACCGCTCGCGATGGAGCCTCGCCGGAGGTCAATCGCGCCAGGCGTCCTCGTCCGCCCCGGTCGTCCGGGTTGGGGCCGGGTGAATCCAGCGGTCCAGTTCCGGATCGCCGCCGGCGGAGGGGGCGGGGCGCTCCGGCAGTCGTCGTGCGATCTCGCGGGCGACGGCGGCGGCCGAGGCGGGGTCGCGGGCGGTGCACGGCAGCGCGGCCAGTTGTTCGGCGAGTCGTTCGGCCTCCGCGGCGGGAACGCGGTCGATCTTGTTGAGCACGAGGATGCGCGGCACGCCGGCCAGGTCCATCTCGGCCAGGATCTCGTCCACGGTGCGGACCTGGCGTTCGACGGCTGGGTCGGAGGCGTCGCAGAGGTGCACGAGGAGCGCGGCGTCGCGCAACTCCTCGAGGGTGGCGCGGAAGGCCTCGCGCAGGGTCGCCGGGAGCCGGCGGATGAAGCCGACGGTGTCGGTGAGGACGACGTCGCGGCCGTCGGGCAGGCGCAGGCGGCGGGAGCGGGGGTCGAGCGTGGCGAAGAGCTTGTTCTCGGCCAGCACGGCGGAGCGGGTGAGCGTGTTGAGCAGGGTCGACTTGCCGACGTTGGTGTAGCCGACGATGGCGACCACGGGGACGCCCTCGCGCGCGCGGAGCGCGCGCCGCTGGCGGCGCCGCCGGGCCAGCTCCCGCACCTGCGCCTCGAGACGGGCGACCTTCTCGCGCACGCGCCGGCGGCTTTCCTCGAGCTTGGTTTCGCCGGGGCCGCGCGCACCGATGCCGCCGGTGAGCCGGGAGAGCGCGTCGTCCTTGCGGGCCAGGTAGGGCAGCTTGTACTTGAGCTGCGCGAGCTCGACCTGCAGCTTGCCGTCGTTGGTCTCGGCGTGCTGGGCGAAGATGTCGAGGATCAACTGCGTGCGGTCGAGGATCCGGCGGTCGGTGATGTCGGCGATGGCCCGCGACTGCGACGGGGTGATGTCGTGGTCGAAGATGATCAGGTCGGCGCCGAGCTGCATGGCGCGCAGGTTCAGCTCCTGGAGGCGGCCCTCGCCGAGGATCGTCCGCGGGTCGGGCCGGTCGCGGAGCTGGACCAGGACGTCCACCACTTCGACGCCGGCCGTCCGCGCCAGCTCCCGCAGCTCGGCGACCGAGATCTCACCCTCGCCGCGGCTCCACTCGGCGCGCCGCGCCACGTGGACGAGGATCGCGCGGTCGCGTCCTCCGCCGACGTCCCGCGCGCGCACCGTGCGGGCGAACTCGGCCTCCAGGTCGCGCAGGTGCCGCGTCAGGTCCAGGTCGAGGCGATCGAGGGGCAGCGGGCCGACGCGCGCGAACGGTTCCTGCTCGCCGGGTCCCGGCGGCCGGAGGTGGGCGAGTTCGATGGTGCGGGCGGGACCGTGCGGCGTCCGCCAGAGCGCGGCCGTCAGATCGAGGCGGTGCTGGGTGAGTTGGAGCAGGTCGTCCTGGGTCAGCGGCTCCGGTCGCAGGTGGGTGTGGACGAGGCGGACGCCGCGGAAGCGCACGAGGCCCGAACGTTCCCGGCCGAGGTCCGGCAGGCGGAGTCGGGTCGCGTCGCCGACGACGACGCGCTGCACGGTTCCCGACCGGTCGAGCAGGACGCCGACACGGCGGCCCAGATCCTCGGACAGCCCGAGGAGCTCGCCGGCCAGCTCGAGGCTCACGACCTCGGCGGGCGGCACGCGCCGCCGATGCAGCCGTTCGAGCCGTCGCAGCTGGCTGGGCTTGAGTCCGGTGAGTTTGCCTTCGACCTTCAAGCGGGTGGTTCGGGGGGGCCGCGGAACGCCGCGCCGGAGCTACGGCTTGGCGGGGGCCGGGGCCTTGGCCTCGCCGCCGGCGGCGGCGGCCGCCGCCTTGGCCTTCTCCGCCTCGATCTGCTTCTTCAACGCCTCGAGCTGCCCCTTGATGTTGATCAGCAGGTCGCTCTGATAGAGGTCCATCAGCACGTCGTTCTGCCACTTGGAGACGAGGGCCCATTTCGACAGGTCGGCGCCGATGCGGCTGCCTTCCTTGGCGAGGAGTTCGTCGATCTTGGCCACGTCCTTGCTCGCGATGGTCTTCTCCCACGCTTCGAGCTCTTGCAGCGTCGGCGCATTGGACTTGACGACCTTCTTCTCGACCAGACCGCCGGCGATGGTGCCGAGGATGGCGAGCACGGCGACGCCGCCCAGGAAGCCGAGGCTGCCCCAGAGCGGTCCCTTGGGCAGCTGGATCGACTTGTTCTCCCAGAACGTGAACTCCATCGTTCACCTCGCTCGCGGGCCGCGACGCTCCGCGCGATCCGACAGCAGGGTGGCACGTTAGCGGAGGGCGCGGCGGGGTGTCAAGGGTTCGGGAAACGCCGGTTCCGCGCCGCGCGGCTCGTCAGAGTCCCAGACCGCGGGCGATGACGATCCGCTGGACCTCGCTGGTGCCCTCCCCGATCTCGAGGAGCTTCTGGTCGCGGAAGAAGCGCTCGACGTGGTATTCCTTCATCAGGCCGTAGCCGCCGTGGATCTGGACCGCCTCCGTGACGACCCGCTTCATGACCTCGGAGCAGTAGAGCTTGGCCATGGCGGCGAGCTGCCCGAACGGGCGGTGCTGTTCCTTGAGCCAGCAGGCCTTGTACAGCAGGTTGCGCGCCGCCTCGATTTCCATCGCCATGTTGGCCAGCTTGAACTGCGTGGCCTGGAACTTCCCGATCAGTTGACCGAACTGCTTGCGCTGCTGGGAGTACTCGAGGGCCAGTTCGTAGGCGCCCTGGGCTCCGCCGAGGCCCATGGCGGCGATGGACAGGCGACCGCCGTCGAGGACCTGCATCATCTGCTTGAACCCTTCGCCGCGCTTGCCGAGCAGGTTCCGGGCCGGCACCCGGCAGTCCTCGAACGCGAGCTCCGCGGTATCGGACGACCGCCACATCAGCTTGCCGTGCATCGGCGTGGCGGTGAAGCCCGGATGGCGGGCCGGGACGAGGAAGCACGAAAGTTCCTTGCGTCCGTCCGGCCGCGTGCCGGTGACGGCCTGGACGGTCGTCACCCCGGCCAGCGGGTTGGAGGCGTTGGTGATGAAGATCTTGGAGCCGTTGAGCACCCAGTCGTCGCCCTGCTGCACGGCGGTGGTGCGGCTGCCCTGGGCGTCGCTGCCGGCGTCCGGCTCGGTGAGTCCGAACGACCCGAGGATCTCGCCCTTGCACAGCCGCGGCAGCCACTGTCGCTTCTGTTCCTCGTTGCCGAAGTAGGCGATCGGTCCGATGCCGAGCGAGTTGCCGGCGGCGATCGTGGCGGCGGTCGATCCATCGACGCGCGCCAGTTCCTCCACGGCGATGATGTAGCCGACGTAGCCCATGTTCGAGCCGCCGTATTCCTCGCCGACGAAACAACCGAAGAGCCCGACGCCGGCCATCTTCCGCGCCAGCTCGACCGAGAACTCCTCCTTCTCGTCCAGCTCGCGGGCGACGGGCTTCACCTCCTGCTCGGCGAACTCCCGGATCGTCTGGCGGATGATGTTCTGCTCCTCGGACAGGTCGAAGTTCAGCACGGCATTGCCTCCTTGCGCCGCGGATGGTACCAAGGGAGACGGCCGCGGGCCAAGGGGGAGCGTCAGGCGGAAGCGCCGCCCGAAGCCGCGGGAACGGCCGGGGGTTGCGATGCGCGCGCGCCAGGAGGAACTCGAGCGGGCCCTGCTGCATCCGCGGGCGGCGCGGGCCGAGCGTTCGCGGGGCCGGGCGCGCCCGGAGGAGCCGGACCCGATCCGGACGGCGTTCCAGCGGGACCGCGACCGGGTGCTGCACTCCAAGCCGTTCCGCCGGCTGAAGGGCAAGACGCAGGTCTTTCTGTCGCCCGAAGGCGACCACTACCGGACCCGCATGACCCACACGCTCGAAGTGTCCCAGATCGGCCGCACCGTCGCCCGCTCGCTGCGCCTGAACGAGGACCTGGTGGAGGCGGCGGCGCTGGCGCACGATCTCGGGCACACGCCGTTCGGCCATGCCGGCGAGGACGCGCTGCGCCGGTTCGTGCCGGAGTTCCACCACGCCCAGCAGTCGCTGCGGGTGGTCGACCGGCTCGCGCGCTCCGGCCAGGGGCTCAACCTGACCGACGAGGTCCGGGAGGGGATCCTGCGCCACACCAAGGGGTTGGGTCCGATCCTGCCGGCGGACGGCCCGGTGGATCACGGGTCGCTGGAAGCGGAGGTGGTGCGCGTCGCGGACCTCGTGGCGTACGTGAACCACGATCTCGACGACGCCGCCCGCGCCGGCCTGCTGGCCGACAGCGACCCGCCGGAGGCGGTCGCCGAGCATCTGCGGCGGTCGTACGGCGCGCGGATCGATTTCTGCGTGCGGTCGATCCTCGACGCCACCGACCTCGACCGCACCCCGCACCTCGTCCTGTCGGAGCCGCTGGAACGGCTGCTCGAGGAGGCGCGCGGCTTCCTGTACGCCAACGTCTACCGCCATCCGCTGGTGGCGACGGAGCTGCAGAAGGCCCGCGGCGTGTTGTGCGCCTTGTGGGAGAAGGTCGAGGCGGACCCGGGGCCGTTTCTGGGCGAACCCGGCGGTCCGCTCGACCGCGGCGTTCCGCTGCGCACGGCGATCGCCGACTTCCTCGCCGGGATGACCGACGCCTTCGCCCTGACGCTGTTCGAGCGTCTGGTGGTGCCGAAGCGATGGTACGCCGGCCCGTGGTAGCCTAGCGCAGGCGCAGCAGGCGTTCGCCGCGCGGCGAATCGGTCAGCAGCGACAGCGGGGACAGGGCGAGCGTGCGCCGGAGCAGCAGCAGGTGCCCGACGACCAGTTCGACGCGCCCGCGGGCGAGAAACCGATCCGCGGCGGCGCAGGTGTCCGGCGCCACCGCCCGCGCCAGGGGCAGCACGCGGTCCTCGGCATCCACCAGGGTCGCCTCGCCGTCGAGAAAGACGACGCGCGCCGGCGCGAACAGCACGAAGCAGGGGTGGGCGACCCCGATCCGTTCCGCGAGAGCGTCGAACTCGGCGTACAAGGCCGTCACGTCCCGGGCGGCGGTCGAGGCGAGGCGCCGGAGGTCTTCCGGGCGGGGCTCCGGCTCCAGGTGGTACTGGAGGAGCCGGATGCGCTGGGGGGACGGCCCCGGCTCGACGGCCGCCAGTTCCACCCGCACGCGGCGGGGGAACGGCCCGACCGAGCCGGCGTACCGCGCGGGGCCGGCGGGGAAATCGGCCTCGATCGGCACCGCCACCAGCTCGGCGTAGTGGGCGCCCGTCGCCAGATCGACGAGGAACCGCTCGGCCCGGCGGTAGCCGAACGGCGTCCGGGCGCTGTTGCGCGCCACCTCGAGGAGCGTGAGGTCTTCGCGCGTCTGGAGCTCGGCGAGCGGCCGGTCGCGGCCGACGAGGAGTTCGTAGACGCCGGGTTCGACCGGTCGCCCAGCGGCCCGGCGTTCGAGCACCTGGCAGGTCGCCTCGAGCATTTCGACGGCGCGCAGGAGACGGTCGGGGGAAGGTCGCGCGGTGCCGATTTCGCGCCGCAGATCGGCGAGCACGCGGTGCAGGCCGTAGGTGTCGGTCGCGTACAGGAAGTGGACGAGGTCGTCGAGCGCCGCGTCGGTGCGTTCGGAGCCGACGGCGGCGCCGTCCTCCACGAGCACGTCGAGGAGCCGGCGCAGACGCTCGGCGATCGTCGCGTCGTCGGGTCGTTCGCCGCACACCCGCGCCGCGGCCGGGATCGACGTCGGGCGCGGCGCCGGGACGGGAGGGAGGCCGGTGGGACGCGGCGCGGCGCCGCCGAGCAGGGCCAGGGCGGCGGCGGCGTGGGAACAGCCGGGCCGGCCGCAGGTGCACGCGGCGCGCACGTCGTCGCCGACGCGGTCCAGCGTCACCAGCGCGCCGTCCTCGGCGCCGCCGACGCGGATCATCACCGAGCCGACGGCGTCGTCGTCCGGCGCGGCGGCGGCGCCCTGCGCGCGCAGCGTCGCGACGGCCCGTTCCGCGAACCGTTGCGCCATCCCGCCCCTCACTCCTCCCGGCGCTGGTCGCGCGCCACGAATTCCCGGCGGCGCTGCGCCTCCAGGCGCAGATCGACGTCGGCGAACCGGAGGTCGTACCCGAGCAACTCGTCCAGCACCTCGAGCGCGCGGACGTGGCGGCCCGAGGTGACGCAGGCGTCGGCGTAGCGGAGGTAGGCGCGAATCACGAAGTTCGCGCGGTCGGGCAGCTGCAGCACGGTGGCCGCCCGCACGCGGATCGCGCCGCGCAGCGACTCGACCGCCCCCTCCAGCTCCTTGCGGCGGAGCAGGATCCGCGCGCGGGCCAGGCGGGGGCCGACGAGGAACGGGTGCTGGGCCACGGCCAACTCGAACGCTCCCAGCGCGGCCGTCTGTCGGCCCGTGGCGAGCCACAGCAGCCCGAGGGCATAGTACAGGCGGCCGACCACGCGGGCGGCCAACCGGGCCCGCGCCGGGCGCGGCGTATCCTCCGGGGAGGCCGCGAGCGGCGCGCGGGAGGGGGGCGAAGTGCCGGCGAGATCGAGGCGCGCGCGGATCTGCGCGAGACTGCGCTCCACCTGCGGCCGCAGCTCCGGCCGCCGGCCGGCCTGTTCGAGCGCCTCGAGGGCGGCGGCGTCGGCGAACGCGCCGAGCGCGACCGCGGCCGCGCGAGCGGTGCTGATCCGACCCTGCTGGAGGAACGGGATCACGCGGCCCGCGTGCGCCGGTTCGCCGGCGGCGACGAGCGCCTCGAGGGCCAGTTCGAGCACGTGGGGGGGCTCGTCGGCCCCGAGATGGTCCAGGACGGCGCCCACGCCGCGCCGGTCGCCGTGCGCCGCGAGGGCGCCGGCGAGGGCGACCTGTTCGTCCGGCGTGCCGGCGTGCCGGTAGGCCTTCCGCAGGGCGGCCGGCACGCGGGGGTCATCGACGCGCGACAGGGAACGGGCCACATGCACGCGCGCCGGCACTTCCGCATCCTGCAGCACGCGGAGCAGCGACGGCACGAGCCGTTCGTCGGCCCCCAGCGCCAGCGCCGACACCACCCGTTCGAGCGTCGCCGCCTGCCGTTCGGCGGTCAGCCGGCGCAGCGTCTCGCCCAGGTGACCGACGACCACGTCCGGGGCGTCGGCCGCAAACGTGCCGAGGGCCGCCAGTCCTTCGTCGTCCAGCGCCAGCACGGGGTCCTCGGGGAGGTCGCCGTCCCAGAAGCGGCGCACGTCCTTCTCCAGCCGATCGAGCAGCTTCTGGGCGCGGGCCACGCGGGCCCGGGCTCGTCCTCCGGGGGCCCCGGACACGCCCGCCAGCACGAGGTCGATCTCCCGCGCCAGGGACCCCTCGCGCTCGAGCTCCAGGGCCTCGACGGTCGCCTTGCGGTCCGCGGCGGCAAGGCCGCGGCCGTCGCCGCGGAGGAGTTCCTCGAGCCGATGGACGGCGGCGCGTCGTTCCCAGGTCGAGCCGCCGGTGATCAGCCGCAGGAGGTCGCGCGGGTCGCGCAGCGCCGCCGCCCGCCGTTCGGCCGCGCGGGCGGGGTGCTGTCGCATCGCCTCCCGCTCGGCCGCCGCCAGCCGCTCGTCGTCGGTCGTCCCGACGAGCGCCGCGTCGAGTCGTTCCAGGGTAGTGGTGGTGTCGGTGTCCCGGGCCGGCAGCTGGGGGGGCTGCACCTGGCGTCGCGTCCGTCCGCAGAGCGCCAGCAGCAGTCGGGTCGCCTCGCGTGGGGTGGCTGGCCTGGGCGCCTCCGGGGCCGGAGCGGTCTCGCCCAGCGCCTGCCGCGCGGCGGCGAGGTGTTCGGGGTCGAGCGCGCCCAGGCCGTTGAGCACCGCACGCTCCACGGCGTCCCGCGCCTCCCGGATCGAGCGTTCCGTCACGAGCCGCTCCTGCCGACCGCGATCGCGTACACGCGCCCCGCCATCCGGATCCAGGCCGTCGAGCCGGTCCGATCGACGAGAAGCTGATCGATCCGATCCCGACTGCCCGTGACCGGCCCCGCAGGCTCCGCTCCCGCGAGGTCGCTTGTCCGCACCAGGAGGCGCGGCGGTCCGCCGGTCGCCGCGACCCGCACCAGTTCGTCGGCGTCGCTCGACGGATTCGTGCACACGGCGAGGACGCCGGCGCCGCCCGGCAGCGCCGCCAGCAGGCGGACGGCGCGCACGTCCGTCACCGGTTCCCACGACGACGCCTCGGGGGCGCCGCGCAGCAGGGACAGTTCCGGATCGCGGCACCCGAGCCAGACGGCTCCGTCGCACGCCGCGGCGCTGGCGCCGGGAGCGAGCAGCACGTCGGTCGCCTCGCCGGGCAGGGCGCACTCCGCGGCCGACCCGGCCGGTCCGATCCGCCGCACGGCCGACCCCTCCTCGTCGGCGGTGAACACGAGCGTCTGCCGCAGCGGCGCATCCTCGACCAGGACGCGCAGCGCCGGCGCCTCGTCCTCCAGCACCCACTGCGCCACGGCGTCCCACCGGAGCAACGGGCCGCCCGGGCGCCACGTCCAGGCACGGCCCGGAAGAACCCGCGAGCCGGTCACCTCGAACGGCCGGCGCGACATCCCCAGGGGCAGCCACCCGCGCAGCGAGCCGTCGCGTCCGACGTAACGGCCGGCCACGATCCATTCCGGCTCTCCGGGCCGTCCGACGAACACCATGCCCCGGTCGGTGGCGGCGAGCCACGCCGTCTCGCACGAGGCGAGGGCAACGATGCGTTGCGGTTCCCCGTCGAACCGCAGCGGCGGCGGCAGCGCGCCGGGCGGGCCGGCCGGACCGAGGTACACCGGCCGGAGGCCGTCGTGTCCGGCCGCCGGACCTTCGAGGGCGACCAGGCCGTGGTCGGACAGCGCGAGCACGGCCACCGGCCAGGAGGTCTCGAGGCGCTCGACCGGCACGGCCGGGCGTTCGGCAGCGGCGCCCGACGCCGCCGGGAATTCGAACTCCCCGCCCAGCGCGTCGGACTCGTCGGGAGGCTCGGACTGCCGCCAGGCGACGTCGCCGGAGCGCACATGGTCGTCGAGCGCGTCGGCGAGGTCGTCGGGCAGCCCTTCCTCGCCGCCGTCCCGGACCGGCTCGGCGTCCTCCTCCTGGGGGAACAGGTCGTCCGTCGCCCCCGGCAGTTCCGCCGGTTCGGAACCGGCGACGAGGTCGGTGTCCTCGTCCAGGTCCTCGGCCGCCGCGTGCGATTCGTCGCCACCCGGCGTGCCGCTCTCGTCGAGGCCGGCGGAGGTTTCCTCGGCGTCGTCGCCCAGCTCGAGCGCGCCGAGTTCGGCCTCGCCCAGCCCAGGCTCGACGAGGTCGCGGTCGCGCACCGAGAGGTCGTCCTCGTCGGGCAGCAGTCCGCGCGACGGGTCGTCTCCCTCCGGGCCCTGCTCCCGCTGCCGGGCCTCGTCGTCCGCGTCGGGAGAGGCGCGGCCGGTCCCGCGCCCGGCCGGAGGCGTCACGAGAAGCCGGCGGTCGTCGGACATCGGACCGGATGCTAGCACAGGTGGGAAGCGCCGCGCGTCAGCCGGAATCGGCCCCGGCGCTGCGGTACAGCTCGACGAGCTGGCTGACGCCGAGCAGGGCCGGGGTCTCGCCGCGCAGTCGGGACCAGCAGCCCGGGCAGGAGTTGGAGGAGGCCGGGAATGGGTAGCCGGTCCAATGCCCCAGCGGCGGCAACGAGCCGCAGGGCCGGATCCAGCCGTCGGGGGTGGCTCGCAGGAACTGCGTCCCGGCCGCGCACGGCGGGAAGTCCTCGGTCCGTCGCCGGAGGAACGCGCCGACGCGCCGGAGGTACTCGGCGGACGAGACGATGTGCGACCAGCGCTCCGACAGCTCGCAGAGCTCCAGGAGTTCGTCGTCGAGCCGCGCCAGCAGCTTGTCGTCGGTCGAGAGCGACTGCGCCTCGAGCCGCGACGGGCCTTGCAGCGTGTAGGCGACGCGGACGCCGCGGTCCCGCGCGTACCGGGCCGTCTCCACCAGCTGCGGAATGCTCCGTTCGTGGATCGTGAGCTGGAGTTGCACCGATCGGAAGCCCAGCCCGACGATCTCGGGGAGCGCCCGGTCGATCCGCTCGAAGAGGCCGGTCCGCCGGCGCGCCCGGTCGTTCTCCTCGCCCAGGCCCTCGATGGAGATGACGAGCTTGTCGACGCCGGCGTCGAGCAGGCGGCGGGCGCGGTCCACGGTGAGGTCCACGCCGTTGGTCGCCACGGTCAGCGCCGAGATCTCGGTGGACAGGCGCAGCGAGGCCGCGAGGCGGTCCAGATCCGGGCGCAGGAGCGGCTCGCCGCCGACGATCGCGACGGCGAGCGGCCGGAGGAGGCGAACAATCGCCGAGTAGTCGTCAAGTTCCACTTCGTTGCCGGGGGCGCGCCACGCGTCGCACCACGCGCACCGGGCGTTGCAGGAACGGGTGACCTGCAGTTCGAGAATGCGAGGTCGGCCTCCCGCCTGCTGGCGGAGGTACGCCGCCCCGTGGCGCCGCAACATCGCCATCGTGCCGCCGAGCGCGGTGTGTCGCCCGGTCTCGGGCCCGTCGTCCTGGCCGGTTCCGCCGCCGTTGTTCCCGTTGCCGTTCGAGCCTGCCATCCGCTCCAGCGCTTTCGACCCCGCCCCGGAGACCCCCCTTCCGCACCACCCCCGTCCTCACTCCCCCCTCGCATCCTCCTTCCCCCACGAACGGAAAAGCCGGTTTCGTGCCACCGGCCGTCCCCCGACTCTCACGATCCGGACGCGCCCCCGCTCCCCTCGGAAAGTGCCATGGGGTCAGGGTGTTCGGCAAGAAAGCGCATCACGTGCTGCACATCCTCCCAGGTCTGTTTCTTGGCGTCCGGATTGCGGAGCAGATAGGCCGGATGGTACGTCACCCGGACGGGGATGTCGCGGTGGAAGTGGAACCGGCCGCGCAACTCTCCGACCGCGGTGTTGACGCCGAGCAGCGTGTTGGCGGCGGGGCGGCCGAGCGCCACGATCACCTGCGGCGCGACGGTTTCGAGCTGTCCGCGGAGGTAAGGTCCGCAAGCCTCGATCTCGTCGGGATACGGCGTGCGGTTCTCGGGCGGGCGGCACTTCACGGTGTTGCAGATGTAGACGTCGCTCCGGCGCAGCTTCATCGCCGCGACGATGCGGTCCAGGAGCTGGCCCGCGCGGCCGACGAACGGCTCGCCCCGCTTGTCCTCCTCCGCGCCCGGTCCTTCGCCGACGAAACAGACCCGGGCGCAGGGATGTCCGGTGCCGAAGACGGTGTTGGTGCGCCCCTCGTGCAACCGGCACTTGGTGCAGGCGCGCACCTGCCGGTCGAGCTCGGCGAGCGCCTCGGCCCGGACCTCGGGACGGCAGGGGCCGCGGACGATGGGCGAGGGGCCGCGGTACTCGACGACGCCCGGCTCGCGCGCTCCGGGCCGCCGCAGGGCCGGGGCGGCGGGAAGGACGAGCGGTTCGTCCCTGAGGAACGTCGTCTGGACAGGGGCGGCCGCCGTGCCGGAGGGAGTGGTCCCGCGGCTTGGCGGTGCCGACCAGCTGGCCGCGGCGGCGGACGGCCGAACCGCCGGCGGCGCGGCGGATCCGACCCGGACGTCGTCGGACGGCCGCCGGACGCCGGCGGGCGAGGCGCCGGGATGGGCGGCATGCCGAGGGGCCTCCTCCGAAGGGGGTTCGGCCGGTGCGGCGAACGCGACGGTCCCCGGAGGGTCGACGACCACATCGTCGCCCAGCGCCTCGCGCAGGGCCACGAGGTACGTCTCGAGCGCCCGGGTGGGGCGGCGGCCGGGGTCGGGCTCCGACATCGCGGGGCGAAGCGTACACGAAACGGGCGCCGGTGGGGATACTCGAATCGGGAGCCCGCGCCGGGGCGCCCCTACTGGGAAAAGACCTGGAAGCCGAATGCGCCGTAACCGTACTGCATCGTGATCTTGATCCGGTAGTCTCCCGACCACTGCGGACAGGGATTGGTCACGAGGACGGGGGAAGCGTCGTCGGTGGTGTCGGTGGCCAGGATCTGGCCGTAGGGACTGGTGAGGGTGACGTCCATGTCGCGCACGGAGGGGACGCCGGCGGCGATGACGGTGTAGCAGCGTCCGGCCGGCAGCGAGACGACGAACTCGGTCTCTTGCGCCTGCTGGAGCGTTCCGCGGTTGACCTGCGAGACGGGGAGGAGCGCGGCGGCGCGCTGCTGGTGCAGCGCGCGGATCTGGTTCGCGATGTAGTCGGTCTCGGTGCCGCCGACGGCGATACCCGTCGCGGTGGGGCGCGGGGCGGACGTCGGCATCTGCACCGCGGGGGCGTTGTAGACGCCGAAGGCGAAGTTGGCGGAGGCCGAGAGCAGGGTCAGCTTGACCCGCACGGTGACCTGGCTCTGGGCGCAGAACACGACGCCGGGCGTGGTGTCGAGGTCGGTGTCGCGGCCGAGCACCTGCGTACCGGAGGAGATTTCGAGGTCCAGGTTTCCGGCGTCGCTGATCCCGACGAAGGCGTAGCACTTGCCGGCCTGCAGCGTCACGTCGTACTGCTGGGTGCCGGAAACGGCGAGCGTGCCGGTGAACGGCGTGGAGGCGCGGGTGGCGCCGGCCGAGAGGTTCGCGGCGGCGGTGTCGAGCAGCGTGAACAGCGGGTTCTCCGGCGCGGCGGCGGCCGCGGCGGGCTGCGCCCCGGAATAGATGCCGACGGCCCAGCCGCCGCTGCCGGCGACCGCCCACACGTCCAGCCGCGCCGTTCCCGCCGCGGTGGCGCAGGTCCCGACCACCGGCGTCGCGTCGGGCTCCACGTCCTCCCCCACCTGCGACCCGTCGACAAGCAGCGTCAGGTCGAGATTGGTGATGCCGGTCTCGGTCACGGCGACCGCCCGGTAGCACCGGCCCGCCTCGACGGGGAACGACAGGTTCGCGCTGCGGCCCTGGGCCAGCGAACCGAAGGTCGGCGACTGGAGCGGGTCCATGCCGCGCGCCGCCTGCGCCGCACGCTCCGCCAGGCGCCGCGTGAGCATCTGCGTGTCGACCATCTGGATCGGCGTCAACGTTCCGGTCGCCGCCCGCCCGTAGACGGCGAAGACGAACTCGCCGCCGCCCCGGCGCGCGGTGACCCGCACGGTGACCGGAGCGTCGGTCGCCGGACAGAACTCGGGCACCGCCGCGTCCGGCCCGGCCAGCACGTCGTCGCCCAACCGCTGGGCGCCCGCCGACGCCGAAAGCTGGAGCTCGCCCAGGCCGTCGCCGCCCACCGCCAGCAGCGTGTAGCAGCGCCCGCCGGCGAGCGACCGCGAGAGGGCCGCGACCTCCTCCTCCACGAGCCGCCCGCGGTACGCCTCCCCTTCCAGCACCGCCCCCGCCGCCCGCTCGGCCGCCAGCCGCTCCAGTTTCGCCACGAGCTGGTCCTGCGTCGCGGCCGCCGCGCCCCCGTCCGGAGGGACGGCGTAGTGCCCCAGCACGTACGAACCCGCGCCCCGCGTCGCCGACAGCACGAGTTCCACACGGACCGACACGGGAGAGCAGGCGCGCACGACCGGGAAGTTGTCGGGTTGCGTGTCCTCTCCCAGCCGCTCGCCGCCCGACTCCAGCGCCAGGTCCAGATCGGCCAGCGATTCCTCCCCGACCGCGATGAAGACGTAGCACTTGCCGCCGTCGAGCTGCAGGCCGATCCGCTTCTCCTGGCCTTCGCCCAGGGTGCCCGAACGGGCCGAGCCGACGGCGGTTCCCCCCGCGGCGTACTCGCGGGCCAACTGCTCCAGTCGGGCCGCCAGCGTCTCGGTCCCGGCGGCGGGCTGCGCGCCCGCATCGACCACGGTCCCCAGCACCACCAGCATCCCCAACACTCGGATCGAACGGATGTTCCTCATGGAATTCCTCTCCGCCGGGGCCTTGGACCCTTCCGGCCAGCGCGCTATTCAGCACGCGGCGGCGCCGCCGCCCCGGGGCCTGCAGGGCGCACAGCAGCATACAATTCCGGCCACCGGCCGTCCAACGCGCCGGCTATGGGGCGAGCGTCTCCCACCAGCGGGGGCAGAGCTGCGCGCGGTACAGTTCCAGGTTGTCCGCGCCGTTCCAGTTGGCGCCCCAGTAGACGTTCTGCGACTCGGCGTCGAGCGACGCGAAGGCCTCGCTCCAGTAGTCGGAGTACTCGTTCATCGTCGGTGCGACGCGCCAGATGCGGGGTCCGGCGGCGAGCGGGACGAGTTCGACGAAGACGAGCTGGTTGGAGGCCCACGTCTCGTCGGTCTCGTCGATGATCGAGAGGAAGAACCAGCCGCGAACGGCCGGGTCGTAGACGCGGCCGAAGTGGAAGCCGGCGCCCCAGCCGAGGTCGCCGTGGTAGAGGACGGCGAGTCTCGAAGCCCATCCGTCCGGGTCGTTGACATCGACGGCGATGATGTGGTCGCAGGTCGCCGGGTCGCCGCCGGCGCAGTTGTCCTGCGACACGAAGTACTCCTGGCCGTCATAGCCCCAGGCCCAACCGGCGTGGGTGCAATCGTTGCCGACCTTCCAGGCGTGCGCGAAGTCGAGCGACCAGGCGTGGGGGCCGTCGAAGTCGCCGGACTCGCCGGCGCAGGTCGCCAGGACGGCGCGCGAGCCGGAGGGCGAGATGTCGACGTAGTTCGGCACGGCGGAGACGGTCGCGTGGTCGCTCAGCCGGCCCGCGATGGCGTCGGCCTCCCGGTCGTAGACGACGATGTCGAGCAGCGTCTCGCAGGTGCCGCCGCCGGTCGTGTCGCCGCAGATCAGGAACGCCCAGTAGCGCATGTCGCGGGACGGCGCCCCCTCGACGGCGTTCATCGCCGCCCCGGCGGCCGGGTACTCCACGGCGAAGTCGTGGACGAGCGCATCGGTACCCGTGCGCACGTCGGTCCGCCGCAGCTCGGTCCCGGTGCGGTAGTACAGCGTGGTCGCGGTTCCCTCCGCGCCCGACTGGTCCCAGTGCAGCTCGTTCGGCTCGCCCACCGCGAGGGCACGCACGATCGTGCGGTCGGCGAGACGGTAGACGTAGGAGGTGCCGCCCGTTCCGAAGGCGATCACGTATTCGCCGCCGCGGTTCGCCGGACTCCAGCGCGAGTACCCGTTGGTCAGGTCGGTTTCGGTCACGCCCGGGTCGCCGACGTCGGAGATGCGGGTCACGACGACGCCGGTCTGCGGCACGACGAACGGGACGCCCCGCTCCGGCACCGGCCCGGCCGGCTGGGGAATCGGGTCCTGGCCCATCGTGAACGAGCACGACGCGTCGCCGCCGGTATCGGCGTCTGCATCCCCGTCCGCGCCGGCGTCGGCGTCCCCGTCCGCGCCGGTCTCTGGAATGTCCGGCGAGTCCGCGACGTCGGCCGCATCCGCCGCGGCGTCGTCGTCGCCGCAGCCTCCCGCGAGCGCCGCGCCGGGGGCGCCGAGCGCCAGCCATGTCGCGAGCCACCGGATCCCGAACGTCCGACGACGACGCATCGCGCACCTCCCCAGGACCGTGCCTGGCCGCGCCAGTCTACCGCACGACCGGGGCGGGGCGAAGACCGCGCGACGCGGGCCGCGCGGGGCGGTCCGGTGCGACCTCGCCCGCTCGGGAGGCGGCCCGAGGTCGCGCAGGCCGGAGTCCTCCGCAGTTCGCCCGGTTCCTGCTACACTGACACTCCAGTGAGGTGCCGCATGGCCGCTCGACGGGGTTCGCTCGTCGTCGTCGTCGGGTTGGTGGCCGCGATGCCGGCCGCCGCCCAGGATCTGCGGGCCGAGATCGAAACGACCCGGACGATTCCGCCGGGGGAGCACCTGGTGTTCCGGATCGATGCGGCGGCGGGGGGGCTGGCGTTCGAGGATCCGACGCGGCGCGAGCTGACGGCGGACCAGCAGGCCGCCGTCGCCGCGGTCCCCGCATGGTTGGCGCCCGACCTGGCGGCCGCCTTCCTGCGGATGCGGACCGCCGAGGGTCCGGACGAGCTGGCGCGGTTGATCCTCGAGGCGGAGGACCCGGCGTACGTCGACGAGATCGGGTTCCTGGTGGCCCGGCTGTCGCCGGAGGACCGCCGGCGGATGGACCGGGAGATCATCCCGGAGTCGGTGCGGGCGATCTACGAGCGGGACGCGGAGATCGCGTTCGCGGACCTCGTCGAGCGCGGCGGGCCGGACGACCCGGATCGGTACACGACGGTGGTCTACCGGGCCGTGCGGGGCGGAACGCCGTTCACGTTCGAGCTGCCGCGGGACGTGTACTACTGGCAGGTGGTCCACCCGGTGCTGGACGGGGAGGACGTGGTCTACATGGACCCGATGCGCCACCGGGCGGCCGACCCGCCGGACGGGGTGCACTGGCGCACCTACCTGTGGACGGATCGGTTCGACCGGAGCTACCAGGCGGCGAGCGTGTTGACGAGTCCGAACCGGATCACGGCGGCGACGTTCGCGGCCTGGTCGCTGAGGGGACGGCCGCGGGCGTTCGGCCACTTCGTCGACCTCGAGGTGGGTCCGATCGAGCTGGTGCGGGCGGCGACGGGCGAGCCGGTGGCGGTGTCGTTCACGCGCGGCGACCAGCGGTGCGGCGGAAACGACTACCCGAATCCCGACGGGATGTACTTCGCGACGTTGTCGCCGGTGGAGCTGGCGGCGGCGAACGGCGCGCCGGAGTTCCTGCGCAACCTGGTGCGGGCGGGCGGGGGCAACGCCGACCTGCTCGCCTCCGACGTCACGTCGTGGACGCCGCTGGCGGTGGCGCCGCGCGGCATCCTGATCCTGCGCGACCGCGTGCCGTTCGACCTGCCGGCCGACCCGAACGAGGCGGCCGCGGCGCTGCTCGGGCGAACCGTCGACATCCTCCCCTCCGCCGACCTCGACGCCCTCGTGCTCTCCACCGACGTGGCGCCGTTCCTCAACACGACGTACAACAAGATCATCGTTCCGTCGGATCAGCCGCGGGCGTTGTACGAGGCCCTGGCGCGGAACGCGGAGAAGATCGAACGGTTCGTGGACTACGGGGGGACGTTTGAGTTCCACGGGGCGACGCGGGCGGAGGACGACTGGTCGGACCTGCGGATGCCGGGCGGCCTCCACGCCACGCCGCAGGACGGCGCCCACGTCCACGACGAGTTGGCGCCCTACGGCTATCCGCTGCTCTCGGACATCGTGCCGCAGGCGGAGTACCTCTGGGACTTCGTGCCGCAGATGGGCCTGCCGGGCGACCGCGCGTTCGACCCGGCCGGGACGGCGCTGGAACGCCTGGGATGGTGGGTCTCCCAGGTCGTGACCTGGAACATCCAGGAGAAGGTGTGCTGGACGCGGGGCGGAGTGGCGGCGCGCTACCTGACGCCGCAGGAGATCGCGTACGACCACTTCGGCAATTGCGGCGAGCTGCAGGACCTGTGGACGGGCGCGGGCCGCGCCAACCTGATCGCCGTCTGGAACGTCGGCACGATCGGCGACGACCACATGTGGAACGAGGTCTGGCAGGGCGAACAATGGATTCCGGTCCAGGTCGACTGGAGCGACAACGACACGCGGCTGGAGAACTGGGGCGTGGCGTACGACGCCGACACGGGCGGCAGCAAGACGATCTCGGGCATGGACGCCTTCCGCGGCGACGGCCTGAGCCTCGCGGCCCTCGGCCGATACCCCCCGACCACGCGGGACGACCACCTGTGGAACGACTACTCGCACCACGTGACGCTGGAGGCCCACGTCGAGGATGCCGACGGGAACCCGGTGGACGGCGCTCTGGTGCTGATCGCCACGCCCAGTCTCTATGACCCGAGCAGCCTGACGATCGCGGCCTGGCGCACGACGGGGCCCGACGGCGTGGCGCGCGTGGTGGTGGGCGAGGCCAACGACTACTACGTGCAGATCACGTCGTCGCTGGGCGCCTACCCCGACGCCGAGCACGTCGACGAGTGGGTGACGGAGGAGGAGGCGGTGCCCGACGCGGTCTTCCCGCGCACGTTCACGCTCGAGGGTCGCCTGCCGCTCGGCGGCCCCGACGCGGTGGTGCCGCCCGCCGGCGCGCCCGCGGTGCGGCTGGCGGGCGAGGTCGCCGTGTCGCGGGAGATCCTGCGCGGGACGAGCGCCGCCTTCTCGCGGACGTTCTCCGAGCCGTTCGACTCGGGCGACGTGCAGGTCGAACTGCTGACCGAGGACCAGTACCTGCAGTACTTCGGCGGGGCGCCGTTCGTGGCCGCGGCCGAGGAGGCGCGCGGCCGCACGTTGACGCTCGACCAGACGCTGCCCGCCGGCCGCTTCGTGCTGGTGGTGGCCAACCGCGCGCGGGCGGCGACGGAGCAGGAGGTGTCGGTGCACCTCGCCTTGTGGGACCCGGCCGGGGACGACGGCGGCGAGGCCGCCCCGGACGCCTCGGGAGACGAGGG
>JAAZOP010000066.1 GCA_012797735.1 Myxococcales bacterium | reverse complement strand
CCTTGATCACCCGGTCCGCTCGACGTAGGGTCTGGATCGCTAGCGCGCACTTCATCTGGGGGTTTCTCCTTTCTGTTTTTCATGGTCATGAGAGGAGATACCCCCTTCCCTTGCCCTGACACAAACGTCCGTACATCACCGCACGACGACCGCGACTTGCCCGACCCGCTCGACTTCCCTATCCTGGCCGGCGTGATGCGCGCCCTGCCGATCCGCTACGTCGAGCCCGTCTACCGGCCCCCGAGCGAGGCCTGGTCGCTGATCTTCCAGGTGACGCTCGGCTGTTCCAACCTCAAGACGAAGCGCGACCCCGCCTCGCCGACCGGCTACCGCGTGCAGGGCGGTTGCGCTTTCTGCGTGGCGTACCAGACCAAGCCGTTCCGGGCGCGGCCCGAGGCGGAGGTGCTAGCGGAAATCGACGCGGCCGGCGCGGCGCTCGGCGGGCGGGTCGAGCGTGTCTTCCTGGCGGACGGCGACGCGCTGGTGCTGTCGACGAACCGGCTCCTGCGGATCCTCGAGCGGCTGTACGCGCGCTTCCCGCGCCTGCAGCGCGTCACCTCCTACGCCTCGCCGCAGAACCTGCTCGGCAAGACCGTGGAGGAGTTGCGGCGCCTGCGCGAGGCGGGGCTGACGATGATCTACGTCGGCATCGAGTCGGGGGACGACGAGGTGCTGCGGCGGATCGACAAGGGGGCGACCGCGGCGCAGATGGTCGAGGCGTGCGGCCGGGCGAAGGCGGCGGGGCTCGCGCAGTCGCTGACGGTGATCCTGGGCCTGGCGGGCCCCGACCCGGAACGATCGCGGCGGCACGCCGAGGCGACCGGCCGGGTGCTCGACGCGATCGCGCCGGAGTACGCCGCCGCGCTGACGCTGATGCTCGAGGAGCGGGTGCCGTCGTTCGCCGAGCAGGTGGGCGATCCGGAGTGGCGGGAGCTGACGCCGGTCGAGGCGTTGCGGGAGATCCACTGGCTGCTCTCGGTGATCGAGGCCGACGGCATCGAGTTCCGGTCGAACCACGCCTCCAACTGGCTGGCGCTCAAGGGACGACTGCGGGACGACCGGGAGCGGCTGCTCCGGCAGATCGACGCGGCGCTGCGCGACCCGCGGCTGCTGCGGCCCGAGTTCCTGCGGGCGCTGTAGTCACACGGGGCCGGGGACGGCGCGCCGGAGCAGTTCGGCGCACGCGGCGAGGCGCCAGGCGGCGGTCGAGCGCACGTCGTCGATCGGCCGGATGTCCCGCGCCAGGGCGGCGCAGGCGCGGCCGATCGCGTCGGCGGTGGGCAACGTCCCTTCGAGCGCCCTCTCGGCCTCGCGGGCGCGGATCACCGTCGGCGCCACCGCCCCGCAGGCGATCCGGACGTCGCGCAGGACGCCCGCGGTGGAGCGGGCGCGGAAGGCAAGCGAGACCTTGGCGCAGGCCAGGGCGCGGCGCTGGCCCAGCTTGAGGTAGCGTTGCAGCTCGTCCGCACGCGGCCGCGCGAAGCGCAGCTCGACCAGCAGCTCCTCGGGCCGGATGCGGGTCTGTTTCGGCCCGGTCGCGAACTCGTCGATCCCCAGCGGTCGCACGCCGGCGCGGGAGACGAGCACGACCGTGGCGCCGAGGACGTGGAGCGGGGGCACGAGGTCGGCGGAGGGGGAGGCGTTGACGACGTTGCCGCCGATCGTCCCGCGCTGGCGGATCTGCACCGAACCGACCTCCGCCGCCGCCTCGGCCAACACCGGCGCGACGCGCCGCAGGAACATCGACCGCGCCAGTTCCTCGTGGGTCGTCATCGCGCCGATCACGATCTGGTCCGACTCCTCGCGCACGCCGCGGAGTTCGACGCAGCGGCCGAGGCTGATCAGCGAACGGGTCGTCTCGAGGCCGTCCTTCATCCGGACGACCAGGTCGGTGCCGCCGGCGAGGACGCGCGAGCGCCCCTGGCGCACGGCCAGCGCCTCGACGGCTTCCTGGACCGAGGTGGGCCTGAGGAACTCCATGCGTCGCCTCCTCGATGCGTCGGGCGCCTAGCCCTTGCGCGCCCGGGCCGCCGCCCGGATCGCCTCGACGATCCGCACGTAGCCCGTGCAGCGGCACAGATTCCCGGCGATCGCGCGCCGGATCGACGCCTCGTCCGGGTCGGCGTTCTCGTCGAGCAGCGCCTTGGCGGTCAACACGAGCCCCGGCGTGCAGAACCCGCACTGGATCGCCCCGTGTTCGACGAACGCCTGCTGGAGCGGGTGCAACCGGCCGTCGCGGGCCAGCCCTTCGATCGTCGTGATCTCGCTGCCCGCGGCGGCTCCGGCCAGCACGAGGCAGGCGTTGACCGGCCGGCCGTCCATCAGCACGGTGCACGCGCCGCACTCCCCCTTGCCGCATCCCTCCTTCGTCCCGGTGAGGCGCAAGCGCTCGCGCAGCACGAACAACAACGTCTCGCCGGGCGACGCCCGGACCCTCCGCTCGACGCCGTTGACCTTGAGGACGAGCTCGACCGACTCGTCCGGGTGGGGCGGCAGGACGATCGAGCCGGAGGTGACGGGCGTGCCGGCCGGCAAGGCCGTGTCCTCGATCCCCTGGGGTGGCGTCGAGGCCGCGGGAGGTGCGGGTTGGGCCCCGGGAGCGGCGGCGCCGCCGCCGCTCGTCGCGGCGGCCTGGTTTCCGAGCAGCGCCAGCACGCGCTCCGGCGTCGCCGGAATCTCCATCGGGCGGACGCCGATGGCGTTCGCGACGGCGTTGATCACGGCGGGCGCGACGCCCATCAGCGGTTGTTCGGCGAACCCCTTGGCGCCGAAGGGACCGCCCGGATAAGGGACCTCGACGACGATCGGCACGAGGCGCGGGGCATCGAGGGCGGTGGGGATGATGTAGGTGCCGAAGTTCGGGTTGAGGACGACGCCATGGGGGGCGAGAACCTCCTCGCAGATGGCGTAACCCATGCCCTGCAACGTCCCGCCTTCGATCTGCGCCTCGACGCCGGACGGCGAGATCGCGCGACCGACGTCGTGGGCGGCCACGATCCGGCGGACATCGATCTGGCCGGTCGCGGTGTCGACCTCGACGTCGGCGACCACGGCGGCATAGGCGTAGACCTCGTAGGCGTCGCCCTGGCCGGTGGCGGGGTCCCAGGTGTTGTCGGGGCCGACGTGGTGGCCCATGTGGGCCAGCGGCAGCCGGCGCGCGGCGCACTCGGCCACCACCTCGCCGATCGTCACCCGGCGCTCTCCCGTGGCGGCGAAGCCGCCGGCCAGCCGGACGTCCTCCGGCGGCACGCCGAGCTTCTCGGCGGCGACGCGGCGGAGCATCTCGCGCAGAGGCCGGCAGGCGTGGCGGATGGCGTTGCCGGAAACGGTCGTGGCGCGCGAGGCGACCGTCGGGCCGCTGTCGGGAACCCGGCTCGTGTCGGTGGGCAGCAGGCGCACGTCGCGCGGCAGGACGCCGAGGTCCTCGGCGGCGATCTGGGCCAGAACGGTGAGCATCCCCTGGCCCATCTCGGTGGTGCCGACGGCGACGGAAACCGAGGCGTCCTCGTGGAGCTGCACGAAGGCGTCGCCGCGGTCCAGGCGCTTGCCGCCGGCGCCGAGCCCGGAGCCGTAGTAGACGACGGCGAGGCCGCGACCGGCGCGCCGGTTCCCGGCGACGGGCCCGCGCTGCGTGCCCGGCAGCGTCGTGCTCTCGTCGTCCGGGTCCGGCGGAAGGCTCGGCGGAACACCCCATTCGGCCGCCGCCAGGGCGCGATCGAGCACCTCGTGCGCCCCGACCGAGTCGCGGAGCACCTGGCCGGTGACGGTGGCGTCGCCGGGGCGGAGCAGGTTGCGGCGCCGGATCTCGGCGGGGTCGAGGCGCAGCGCGGCGGCCAGCCGATCGATCTGCGACTCGGCGGCGAACAGCGACTGGGGCGAGCCGAAGCCGCGGAAGGCGCCGCACGGGACCCGGTGCGTGGCCACCGCCCGACCATCGACCCGCACGTTCGGGCAGCGGTAGGGGCCGACGGCGTGGACGACGCCGCGCCAGAGCACGACGGGGCTGAGCGTCGCGTAGGCGCCGGCGTCGTAGAGCATCTCGACGTCGGCGGCGACGAGCGTTCCGTCCTTCTTCGCGCCGGTGCGGCAGCGGATCCAGGTCGGGTGACGCTTGCTGGTGACGGCCAAGTCCTCGTCGCGGCCGTAGACCAGCTTGACCGGCCGGCCGGTCTTGCGGGCGAGGATCGCGGCCTGACCCGCGACGAGCGACGGGACGTCTTCCTTGCCGCCGAAGCCGCCGCCGGTGGTGGTCTGGACGACGCGGACGCGACTCTTCGGCAGGGCCAGCAGCGTGGACAACGCGTCCTGGACGTAGAACGGGCACTGCATCGAGCCGTAGACGGTCATCGAACCGTCGGGTTCGGGGACAGCGAGCATCGCCTGGGGTTCGAGATAGGCATGCTCCTGGTATCCGGTGCGGTACTCGCCCTCGACGACCACGTCGGCCTCGGCCAGGCCCGCCTCGACGTCGCCCCGGCGGATGCCGTGGTGGGCGAAGACGTTGTCGTCGCCGAAGATGCGGATCGGGCTGTGGCGGGACGCGCGCAGGTCGAGGAGCGCGGCGCGCTCTTCCCAGCGGACGAGAATCGCGGCGGCGCCGGCGCGGGCGGCGGCGCGCGTCTCGGCGGCCACCAGCGCCACCGGCTCGCCGGCATACCGCGCGACCTTCTCGGCCAGCAGCGGCTGGTCGTCCAGCACGATGTGGACGACGTTGCGGCCGGGGATGTCCCGGTACGTGGCGACGGCGACGACACCGGCGACGGCGAAGGCCGGATCGGGGTCGAGTCCGAGGATGCCGGCGTGGGGAAACGGACAGCGCAGCACGGCGCCGTGCAGCATCCCGGGGAACGCCAGGTCGTCGAGGAACTTGGCGGCCCCGGTGACCTTGGCCACCGCGTCCGAGCGGACGATCCGGGCGCCGACGGCTTGGCTCATCGGGGACCCTCCTTGCAGGCGCCGCCGCCCGGCCGCACGGCCGGACACGACACGGCCTCCCGCCGGCCAAGCTACCACCGGCCCGTGCGACCGGTCCAGAGGATCACAGCAGCAGGCAGTCGAGATCGGCGATCGCGGCGCGGTTGTTCGTCTCGTCGCATTCGACCGTCGCGCCGGCGCCCGCGCCGTCGTCGTCGACCACGACGAAGAAGTCGTAGGTCGGACCGGCGTCGAGCGGGACGTCGAGAGTCACGAGGGTGCTGGCGCCCGGGAGCAGCGGAACCGCGGTCCGGGCGACGCCGAGCAGCGGGCCGGGCGCGGCCGGGGTACCCTCGTAGAAGGCCACGGGGACGCCGGCGGCCACGCCCAGGCTGCCGCGGTTGGCGACGCGCGCCGCCAGCGTCGCCGAAACGGGGCAGTTCGTCAGGTCGGCGCTGAGGCCGAT
Organism: Myxococcales bacterium; assembly: GCA_012797735.1. Lineage (GTDB taxonomy): Bacteria > Myxococcota_A > Polyangia > DRWM01 > JAAZOP01 > JAAZOP01. The sequence goes on along the minus strand of JAAZOP010000066.1, from coordinate 41,038 downwards.
CACGGTCAGGTCCGGAGCGTTGTACACCCCGGAGCCCTGGGCGTTCTGGCGGAAGTTGTTCAGGCCGGCGGTGGTCCAGTTGTTCTCCTCGACCCGCGGGATCGAACCGTCGGCGGCGACGTTGGTGACGTGGTATGCGTGCTGGTTCCAGATGCGGCGCGTGCGCACCCAGCGATCGTGGGCGTCGCCGTAGACGAACACGCCGTGCCGCGGCGTCGTGAACCCCGGCCGGCTCAGACACTGGTCCCACGGCGGCGAGTACGCGCCGTAGTCGTTGGCCACCACCACGATCTCCGAGTTGCCGTCGGCGTCCACGTCGACCACCAGCGGGTACTCGTTGATCGTGGCCGAGGTGTTCGGGATCTCGAGCAGCACCTCGCCGTCGGTGCCGCGGTAGACCCGCATGAAACACTCGTCGCAGTACACCACCTCCGCGACCCCGTCGCCCTCGAAGTCGAAGACGGAGGACCCGGTAGCGTTGGACGAGGCGTCCTGGGTCGCGCGGCTCCAGCGGATCGGCTCGGCGCCGTCGGGGTCGTAGACCGAGTACGAGGCGCCGCCGGCGACGCCGATCTCGGGACGGCCGTCGCCGTCGAAGTCGGCGACGGTCGGGGGACCGCCGCGGCCGCCCCCGGGAATCGAGACCGGGCCCCAGAACAGCGAGCCGTCGCCGCCGCGCAGGATGCGCACGGTGCCGACGCCGACCACGGCCACGAACGGCAGACCGAGCCCCGCGAAGTCCGCCACGGCGGGGTAGCCGTCGGGAGCGCCGCCGTCCCACAGCAGGGTGCCGTCGGCGCGCCAGGCACGCGCCCCGGTGACCACCTCGGGGACGGTGTCGAGGTCGAGGTCCGCGACGGTGGGCTGGCCGCCGCCGTAGCTGTTGTCGCCCTCCATCCCGCCCCGGCTCCACAGCTCGTGGCCGTTGGCGTCGAGCACCACGCCGCCCGCGACGATTTCGGGCCGGCCGTCGCCGTTCAGGTCCGCCAGGGCGATCCCCTTGCTCACCCCGGTGTAGGTCGTCGGGTTGCCGAGGGCGTCGGTCGAGCGCCACTGGAGCGTGCCGTCGTGCTCGAAAGCCAGGATCGCGCTCGGCGTCGACGCCGCGGTCCCCAGGATCTCCGGGTGCCCGTCGCCATCGATATCGCCGGCGGCGATGCTGGCCCGGCCGTTGAGGTGCAGGGCGGTCTCGGCCACCGCCCAGCGTTCCGTACCGTCGTCGCCGTCCAGGGCCCGCAGGACGGCGTCCTGCCAGTCCCCCTGCCGGGCGCACGAGACGAGCACCTCGGGGTCGAGGTCGCCGTCGAGGTCGATCACCACCGGGGCCGCGATCGGCTGATCGTAGGCCGGCGCCGTCGTCGAAGCGGTCCAGGACCATTCGAGGAGCACCTCGAACGGCTCCGGGGTGCGCCGGACCTCGCAGGTCAACGGGTCGAGTTGGGGGAGGCAGCGGCCGAGGGTCGGTTCGCAGAAGAAGTCCTCGGGACAGTCGAACGAGTCGGTGCACGGGTCGCCCGGCGCGGTGCACGCCTCCCCCAGACAGACCTCCGTCGCCGCGCAGCACCGGTCGAGCGTCACGCCGCAGCGGACACCGGACGCGCAGGGCGGAACGCACAGCCCCTCGATGCACTCGTCGCCGGCGGCGCAGCAGGCGGGCGGCGAGCCGCAGAACAGTCCGGAGGGGCAGCCGCCGTCCTCGGCCGCGCCATCGACATCGCTCTCGGGAGGCGCGTCGGCATCGTCCCCCGCATCGGCCTCGGCGTCCGCATCGCCGTCGGTCCCGGCGTCCGGCCGGACGCAGACGTTGGCGACGCACTGCCAGCCGTCGGGGCACTCCGCGGCGGTCCGGCAGGTCGTGCCGTCGTCCCCGCCGCCGCAGTCGCAGCGGGCGACGCCGAGCAGGGCGGCGAGGACGCCGCCGAGAACGGCGAGACGCGGTATCGAAGTCGCCGGACTCCGCTTTCCGGCCCTCGCTGGCTGGTCCGGACATCGCGCAACCCGTTCCATTACACCTGTCCCCTCTGTCCCACCCGGAGGACCGACTTGCGGACCCCGTCCCGCCGGCCTTCCTCGCGATTCATCCTCAGATGATGTTGATCACGTCGACGTCGAGACCCCCGGGGTACATGTACGAGGTGTAGTTGCCGTAGCCGTAGCAGGTGATGCCGAACTCGTTCGCCGAACCGATCGCGTGCGAGCCTCCGCCGATCTCGACCCGTGCGACCCCGAACCCGGTGCCGCCGATGGGGGTGAAGCCGCCGACGGGGGTGCCGTCGAGGGTGACGACGACGCCGTCCGGGGCGATGACGTTGACGTAGTTCCGGCCGGTGGCACCCGTCGCCGGATCGTTGCGGTAGTCCTCGGGGGCGAGGAAGTTGTACGACAGGCGGTACTGTTCGACGGGGACGGCGAGGGCCATGGCGGGGTCGCCGATCGAGTCGAGGTTGCTGCCCTGGCCGACGAGGAAGCCGACGAGCAGGAAGGCGCCGTCGCCGGTCACCTCGAAATCGTCCCGCGACTCGAACTCGAACCAGTCGGTGCGGTTGAGCGTCTCCTCGCCGTGGATGGGGGGATTGAACCGGATGTGGTTGCCGTCCCGGCCCGAGATCACGCGCCAGTAGTTGCCCTCGTCCGCCACCGGCTGGGTCCGCGCGGCGAGGTACCGCGTGCCCCAGGCCTGGAGCGGGAAGATCTGCTCCTCCAGGTGGTCGCAGGCCCAGCGATCGAACGGAACGAAGGTGCAGTCGTGCCCGCCGTACACGGCCACCGGCTTGTTGGCGCGGATCTCCGTCCCGGTCAGGTCGTATTCGACCCCCATGTTGCAATAGCCGATCGTGACGCTGGGGTCTGCCGGATGCGGCTCGCTGCGGGCGATGGTGCATCGTTCCGGAACCTCGCTCAGGATCTGCAACACGTCGTACTTGTCGAGGTAGAAGCGGTCGGAGCTGCCGCGCCGATAGGCGGCGACCGAGCCGCCGGCCTGCGTGTTGCCGTGGAACGTGATCTCGACCTCGGTGCCGTCCTCGACGGCGACGATCGAGAACACCCCCGAGTTGCCGCTGAACTCCTCGGAGAGCCAGTCGCTGAACGACAGCATGAACGTGGGCCGCGAGGCGACGATGTAGTCGCCGGTCAGGACGTGCCGGGGCAGCAGGAGGGAGGCGTCGTTGGAGTACGAACCCTGGCCCATCATGCCGGAGCCGCCCCAGTACTTGAGCGGGTTGAACTGGTAGACGGTGACCGGGACGTCCGACTTGAGGCGCCAGGCGCCGTTGGGGACGAACTCGGAGCCGGTCGCGGAGCGGAGCGACTCGTTCCAGTTCAGCTCGAGCGTCCGGATCGAATCCGGGGGAACGCTGGTCGTGGCGACCACCCCGCCGCGGTTCAGCACCTGGATGTTGGCCGTCGTTCCCTGACGGTTGCCGATCACCAGCGCGTAGCGGAACGTGGTCGTGTCCTCGAGGCCGGCGTTGGCGAGCTGGACGGGCCAGTAGTCGCACCCCTCGTAGGAGTTCGCCGTCCGCGCCGCCTCGCAGGCGTCGGACAGGTCGGTGCAGAAGCCGAGGTTGCAGCGCTCGCCCGCGCCCGCATCGCATTCGTCGACGACGTCCCACCCCGAACCGTCATCCCGACAACGACGGGCGGTGGCACCCTCGCAGCCGCCCACACCGGGCTGGCAGACGACGCAGCCGAGCCCCGGGGTGCAGACGGGGGTGGGGTCGCCGCAGGGCGTCGAGTCCCAGCCGTTGCCGGTCGCGTTGCAGATCAGGAGGGTGTTGCCGGCGCAGTTGATCTGTCCGGGCGTGCAGGAGACGGTCTCCGGGATGTCGAGACCGTCGTCGTACGTGCGGCCGTCGTCGGGCCCGATGGTGTCGTCGTCGGACGGCGAACACGCCGGCAGCGACAGGGACGCGATCACACCCAGGGAACACAGGATCCGGTGCGTCATGACGCCTGCTCCTCGGCCGGGGTCTGCCTGGCTCCGGCTCGTCGTGGAGAAAGGGTAGCACGGAAAGCCCCTTCGGGCGAAACGACTCCGCGGGTGGCCGAGGGATCGCTTGTGCCCCCGGTCCGCCCGAGGGTAAGAAGGCGCCCGGACCGCGTGGCGGGCAGATCCCGAGTGCCCGGTGGCCCGTAGGATGAACGCTCGCCGGCCGCCGGCCGGCAGGGAGGAACTCGATGCGTTTGCACCAGGTGCGTGCAGGCAGGGGCGGGGGCCGTCGGGGGGCGGCCGCGGCAGCGTTGGTCGCGGCGACCGTGGCGACCGGGTGTCCACAGGCGCCGAAGGTCGACCCCGGGCTGGTCGAGGTGGCGACGGCGGTGGATCGGTCGGAGATCCTGGCGGGGAAGCCGGGCGAGGTGGTGTTGCAGGTGAAGGTGACGGCGCGGCAGCCGGCGCGCGCCCAGCGCCCGCCGCTCAACCTGGCGATCGTGATCGATACGTCGGGCTCGATGGAAGGTCCGCCGATCGAATCGGCCAAGGAGGCGGTCCGCGACGTGCTGGGCCGGTTGCACGGCGGAGACCGGGCCGCGATCGTCAGCTTCGGCTCGGTGGCCCGGGTGCTCGGCGCAGGCACCTGGGACACCGACGCGCCGCCGCCGGAACTGGTCGAGGCGGTGGGAAAGATCGAAGCCGCCGGGACCACCGACATGCGCGCCGGCCTCGCCTCGGCGCTCGAAGCGACCGCCGCCTGGCGCGACCAGGACCACCTGTCGCGGATCATCCTGCTCTCCGACGGCAAGCCGAACGACCCGCTGGGTCTCGTCGACCTGGCGACGCTGGCCGGCAGCCAGGGCATGGCGATCGTCGCCTTCGGACTCGGGATCGAATTCGACGAGGCGCTGCTCACCGACATGGCCCGGGCCTCGGGCGGCAACTACAAGTACCTGTCGGGCGCCGACCAGATCGCCGAGCGGTTCCAGACGGAAATCCTGAAACTGGAGACGCTGGTGGCGCGCAGCGTGAGCGTCGAGGTGGTGCCGGGCCCGGGGATCGAAATCCTCGAGGTGCCCGGGTGGGACGATCTGTCGCCGGGGCGCGAGGCGGTGATCGCGCTGGGCGATCTGGTGGGCGGCAAGGAGCGCGAGGTGCTGCTGCGACTCGGGTACGGCGAACGGAGCCACGAGGCGCGGGTGGAGTTGGCGGACGTCAAGATCCGGTACCTCGATGCCTATGGCGGCTCCGGGTTCCAGGAGCGGACCTACTACGTCGGCCTCCGCGCCACGGAGGACGCCGCGGCGGCCGAGGCGACGCAGAACCAGGCGGTCCGGGAGCGGATGGCCACGGTGCACGCCCACCTGGCCGCGATCCGCGCCGCGGAGGAGATGCGGCGCGGCGACATCGCGGCGGCGGGACAGGTGCTGTCCGAGGGGATGGCGGCGTACCGGCAGGTCGTCGAGGCCAGCGACGAGGTGTTGCTCGGGCGCGAGGAATACGGGCGGCTCGACCGGCTGCGCCAGGCGGTGGAACGCGCGGACGCCGAGCTGGCGGTGCGGGCGCGGGAAGAGGCGCAGGCGGCGCTGGATCGCGACGGCGTGGGCGCGCTGGCGGCGCCGGGCCAGCCGGTAGGCACGACGACGGCGACGGCCGGCCTCCTCGGCGCCGGCGACGTCGTGTCGACCGGCAGCGCCACGGGCGCGTACTACACCGAAGGACAGGCGGCGCCGGCCGCGATGCCGGCGGCTCCGTACGAGTGGACCGACCAGGAAAGCGAGATGATCCTCGAGGAGCACTCGGGCGCCTTCGAGGGCCTGTGGGGCGACTAGCGGCGATCCCGCCCACCTGGAACTCGTCCGTTCGCCCAGCGGATCGACACCGGCGCGCGGCTAGCCCGGCCCGCAGACCCCGTCCGCGCAGACGGCCCCCAGCGGGCATTCCTCCGGCCCCTCGCAGGGCCAGGTGCAGGCGCCACCGCGGCAGACCAGGTCGTCGCAGGCATCGCAGGAGCGGCAGCTCGCGTCGACCAGGCACGGGGCGCCGTAGGTGTTGTAGGCCGCGCAACTGCCGAACCGCGAGACGCAGATGCAGGCGGCGTCCGCCGCCGTGCACGCGGATTCCCGCTCGAGGCTTCGACAGTACGACGCGCCGGGGCAGTCGGCGTCGTCGCGGCAGTCCTTCGTGCACCCGGCGTCGTTCCAGGCGTACCGGACGCACCAGTCGTCGGACGACTCGCCCCCGTCGCCGCAGTCGCGGCGGGTCGTGCAGCTCGCGCAGAACTCGCCGCCGGGCGGGTCGTAGCAGACGTGGCTCTCCGGGTCGCACTCCCACAGATGCCCCTCCCACAGACAGTCGGCGTCCCGGGCGCAGCAGTCGGGGATCGGTTCGTTCCGGCACAGATGGTCCGGGCCGCAATCGTCCGTCGTGCACGGATCGCCGTCGTCGCACTCCTCGGGGGCGAGGCAGCACTCCTCGGCCGCAGGGTGGACGCAGGCGCCGGCCATGCACACGTCCTGGGAACACGGATCGCCGTCGTCCGGACAGCCGGTGCCGTCCGGTACCGGCGGGTGGCTGCAACCGCCCGCCGGCTCGCACAGGTCGAGGGTGCACGGGTCACCGTCGTCGCAGATGGCGGGGTCGGCGCAGCCGGTATCGTACGGCGCATCGTCCGGCGTCTCGGGACGGTCGGCGGCGTCGTCGGGATGCACGGTGTCGCCGTCGGTTCCGGCGTCGAATCCGGAAGGCAGACAGATGCCGTAGTAGCATTCGAATCCGGCGCGACAGGCCGGATCGCAGGGTTCCGACGACGAGCGGCCGCAGCCGGCGACGAGGACGGCGGCGAGCGGCAACGCGAGGAGCGGATTGCGCGGCATGGACGAAGCCTCCCCGGGGTCGCAACGACGACCTCCGGCGCAAGGATACTCCGTCCCGCGCGGCGGGCAAATCCCGCGCGCTACTTCATCAGCGGCTGCATGCAGGCGGCGAACTCGTCGCAGCTCGCCTTGCCGAGGCAGGCGTTGAACTCCTTGGCGTCGGAGAACTTGCCGCCCTCGTCCTTGCACTGCTGGACCAGCGGCTTGGTCATGCTGTCCATCATCCCCTGGATCAGGGAATCCGCACTGGCGGGCAGTTCCTTTCCCTGGGCCTTGGCGACGGCGCGCACGAGCTGCACACCGCACTCGCTGAGCTTCTTCTCCATCTGGCCGCAGTCGACCTTCTCGGCGCAACCGAACGAGAACACGCCCAACAGTCCGACGACCATCATCCACTTCATGACAACCCTCCTTGGCCCGCCGCCTGAATGGCTCGCGGCGACGGGGGGTTCTAACCAGAGCGGGGCGAGGGACGCAAGTGGAATTGTCGGGCTGCTCCGAGACCGGCGGACCGACGGCAGCGCTCAGCCGGGGCGGAAGCGGGCCGCCAGCTCGCGGAGCGGGCGTTCGCGGGGATGGGCCGTGCGCGCCGCCGCCTCGGCGACGTCGGCGACGCAGGCCGGTTCGATCGCGGCGAGGAACGCCGTCGGCTCGAGCCGTCCGGCGAACAGCTCGCGCGCCCGGTGCGCGCCGGCCAGGACGGCGGGCTCGCCGAGGCGCAGGTACAGGTGCGCGGAGAGCGGCGAGGTCCGGATGTCGAACTGCGTCTCGCCGGTGCGGCCGTGGAGCAGCAGGTCGCGGACCACCGGGTCGTGAACCGCCCGCCGTTCCTCGGGAACCGCCGGGAGGTGCTCTTCGAGCCGCGGCGTGGGCCGCTCCGGATTCGGCAGGTCGCCCATGAACAGCCCCATCTCGGTGTCGCCGCCCGTGGCCTCGGCCAACGCCTCGAGCAGGCCGGTGGCGAACAGCTTGCAGCGCAGATAGCGCACGCCGACGTCGAGGTTCCTCGCGGCGCGCTCGCGCCGCTCGACCAGCCGCGGGTCCCGGTCCCGGCCACCCACGGCGGGGAAGATCCGTTCGGCATCCAGCCGCGCCAGGAACGTCTCGGCCTGCTCGAGCGAGGCGCGGTACTGGCGGATCGTGTAGCTGCGGGACCGGCGCAGTTCCTCGTGGCTCTCCGGGAGCAGGCGCCAGGTGTGATCGAGGAAACTGGCAGGGTCAGGGTCGGCGAAATTGGCGAGGTCGCGATGGGAGACCTCGGCGGCGGTCTCGATCGCCTCCGCAACCTGGTCGTCGGTCAATCCCAGCGCCAGCTCGCGGTTGGCGCGCGCGAGCCGGACGGCGAGCCGGTCGAGCGGGGAGCGGCCCTGTTCGTCGGCCGGCCGGAACGGGATCGTGGCCTCGATGCAGGCGACCACGCGGGCCACATCGCGGTCCCACAGGACGGTGGCGGTGAGTCGGGCGGCGACGAGCGCGCTGAAGTACTCGTTGAGGCCCGTCGCCGGCGTCAACTCCGTCCCCGGCTCGATCCCGAACAGCAGGGCCGCCAGCGCGCCCGGCCGATCCTGGACCGGGTCGAAGCCGCGGGCCGTGAAACGGCCGCCGCAGTGGTCGGCCGCCGAGACGACCATGGGGCGAACGGCCTCGTGCACGCCACGGTCGACCTGGACGTACACCAGGTCGTGGAACAGGATCGCCAGCGTCTCGATCGGACCGGCGTCCTGCCAGATCTCCTCGAGGTGCTCGACCGTGTGGAAGGTGCGCGCCTTGCCCTGCATCGCCTCGCGGATCAGCGCGCCCCAGGACTCGGCGGTCGCCGTCTCGGCCTCCACGCCGAGGGCTCGCAGGGCGCCGTCCAGCCGTTCCACCAGCCGGTCCATCGGCCGTACCCTCGCACGACCCGGGGGCCGATGTCCAACCGGCGGCCGGACGCCGAACGGCGCAAGGAGCCCATCCGTCGCCGGAGCGGCCGAGGAACTCCTCCAGGGGATCCCGTCGCTGCCGACGAGCAGCACGCGGGAGGGACGGAACCGCGCGAGGAACGCGTCCAGCCCCGGCGCCGTGTCCCGCGGGCGGCTGCTTCTGACCTCGATCGCTGCCAAACGATTGCTGCCCAATGCTGGCCGCGCGGCCCGAACAAGCCGGGCGCCGGCCGGACGGCGGGTCACCGTCGTGCGACGAGCTGCTCGAGCGTCCACGCGCCGTCTTCGTCGCGCCGCACGAGCAGCTCGTCGCCCCGCTCCAGCCGCAGGCGGAAGTAGAGGTGGTCGGTGCCGTACCAGGTGTCGAGCACCTCGGCGACGGAAAGCCGCGTCCCGCCGAGCACGACCGCCGTCGGGCGCTCGTCGCCCCGCGACCCGGCGTAGCACTCGACGCGGACTCTCAAGTACCCTCCGGAATCGCGCCGAGCACCGCGGCGGTGTGTTCGCCGAGCGCGGGGGCGGGGCCGAGCGCGGGAGTGTCGGGCCAGGACGGCAGGGCGCGCAGCGTGGCGAGCGGCCGACCTTCGGGGTCGGGCGTTGTGCCGATGACGCCGAGCTCGCGCAGCCACGGGTCGGCCAGCACCTCGCGCGGCGTCCGGACCCGCTCGACGCAGGTGTCGACGCCGCGGAACCGGCGCTCCCACTCCTCGGCGTCGGCCTCCGCCAGGCGGCGTTCGACGAGGTGAACGACCTCGTCGCGCCGCTCGCCGAGGGCGAAGGCGTCCGGGACCAGTTCCGGAAGGCCCAGCACGCGGCAGAACTCGCGCCAGAATTTCGGCTCGAGCGCTCCGACGGCGAGCCAGCCGGTGCGGGCGCGGTAGACGCGGAAGCAGGGGAGGCCGCCGGTGAGCGGTCCGTCGCCCGGGGCCGGGTCGTCGAGTCCGGCGTCGCTCAGGCCGAGCGCCATGACGTTGAGGGGGACGCAGCCGACGGCCATCGCGACGTCGAGGTGCCGGCCGCGGCCGGTACGCGAGCGTTCGAGCAGCGCGGCGAGGATGCCGATCACGGCGGGCAGGGTGCCGCCGCCGAAGTCGGCGGCCTGGACGGCCGGGACCGCGGGGCCCGTGACGGGGTGGCCGGAAAGCGCCAGCACGCCGGCCCACGCCTCGTAGTTGATGTCGTGGCCGGCGCGTTGCCGGCGGGGGCCGGCGCTCCCGTAGCCGGTGATCGAGCAGGTGACGAGGCGCGGGTTGGCCGCGGCGAGCACGTCGGGGGTCAGGCCGAGGCGCGCGGCGGCCTCGGGACGCCACGAGTCGAGCGTCACGTCGGCGGTGCGGGCCAGGGCCAGGAAGCGGTCGCGCTGCGCGGGCTGCTTGAGGTCGAGGACGACCGAGCGCTTGCCGCGGTTGGCCAGCAGGAACAGGTAGCCGACGCCGCCGCGGTGCGGCGGGTAGTGCCGGGTCGGGTCTCCCCCGGGCGGCTCGACCTTGATCACCTCGGCCCCGAGCTCGGCGAGCATCAGGCCCGCCCAGGGGCCGGGCAGCAGCGTGGCGGTTTCGAGCACGCGCAAGCCGGCGAGCGGGCCGTGCGGCGGGTGGTCGGGCATCGCGTCACGTTCCGTGGGCGTGGAAGCCGCGGCCGGTCTTGACCCCGAGGTGTCCGGCCTCGACCAGCTTGACGAGGGTTTGCGGGGGACGGAACCGATCGCCGAACGCCTCGGCCAGACCGAGGGCCGACTGGTAGATCACGTCGAGGCCGACGTGGTCGGCCAGTTCGAGCGGTCCCATCGGGTAGCCGAGGCCGAGCTTGATCGCGGTGTCGATCTCCTGGGCGGAGGCGACCCCCTCCTCGAACAGACGGATGCACTCGAGCAGGTGCGCGCCCAGGGCGCGGGAGGTGACGAAACCCTGGGCGTCGCGGCAGACGATCACCGTCTTGCCCATCCGCTCGGCGACGGCGCGGACGACGGCGACGGTCTCGTCGGAGGTGAACACCCCGCGGGCGACCTCGATCAGCCGCATCGTCGCCGGCGGGTTGAACCAGTGCATGCCGACCACGCGGTCGGGCCGCCCGGTGGCGGCGCCCATCGCGGTGACGGAGAGCTGGGCGGTGTTGGAGGCGAGCACGGCGTGCGGCGGGGCCGCGGCGTCGGCGGCCCCGAACACGCTCTTCTTGAGGTCGAGGTTCTCGGGGACCGATTCGATCACGAGATCGGCCTGGCGACAGGCCTCGGCGATCGACGTCGTGGTGGAAATCCGCGACAGCGCCTCGGCCGCGGCCCTTTCGCTCAGCTTGCCCGAACAGACCCCGCGCTCGAAATCGTGACGGACCTTGGCCAGGCTCCGCTCGAGCATCTCCCGTTCGAGGTCCATCAGCTCGACCGCGAAACCGGAGCAGGCGGCCACCTGGGCGATGCCGGAACCCATGGCGCCGGCGCCGAGAACGGCGATCTTGCGGACGTCCATCGCGCTTCCTCCCCGGTGGGGCGACGCCCGCGGCCGCACGCCGCGGCGCGCTCGGAGCTTCCCCCCGCCGGGGCGGATGGTATAGCTTTCGCACCGCGCTGGCCAGGGGTCCCGGACCGAGGGCGGCGGCGCGGAAGAGGTGCGGAACGATGTCGGACGAACGAGGCGCGGACCGGCGGGCGGGCGAGGAGAAGATGGGGAAGATCGTGTCGCTGTGCAAGCGCCGCGGCTTCATCTTCCCCTCGAGCGAGATCTACGGCGGACTCCGGAGCTGCTACGACTACGGCCCGCTGGGCGTGGAGTTGAAACGGAACGTGATCGCCGAGTGGTGGCGGGCGGTGGTCTACGAACGCGAGGACGTCGTCGGGATCGATGCCTCGATCATGATGCACCCCCGCGTCTGGGAAGCCTCGGGACACGTCGCGGGCTTCCAGGACCCGCTGGTCGACTGCCGCAACTGCAAGGAGCGGTTCCGCGCGGACAAGGCGCCGCGGGTCGAGACGGGGACCGAGGTCGAGTACCTCGAAGGCGGGAAGAAGGGCGGCCGGAAGCTGCGCCGGGTCGTCGAGCGCGGATACGTCTGTCCGACGTGCGGCTCGCCGGACCTGTCCGAGGAGCGGATGTTCAACCTGATGTTCCGGACGAACCTCGGACCCGTCGAGTCGGTCGAGAACACAATCTATCTGCGTCCCGAAACCGCGCAGGCGATGTTCGTGCAGTTCGAGAACGTCCAGTCCACGATGTCGATGAAGGTCCCGTTCGGCATCGCCCAGGCGGGGAAGTCGTTCCGCAACGAGGTCACGGTCGAGCACTTCATCTTCCGCTCGGTCGAGTTCGAGCAGATGGAGATCGAGTTCTTCGTCGAGCCGGGGACGCAGGCCGAATGGATGGACCACTGGACGAAGGAGCGGCTCGCCTGGTACCGGCGCTACCTCAACCACCCGGACGACGTGCGGTTGCGCCGCCACGCCAAGGACGAGCTGGCCCACTACGCCGACGACTGCTACGACGTGGAGTACCGCTTCCCGTGGGGCTGGGACGAGCTGGAGGGGATCGCCTCGCGCACCGACTACGACCTGCGCAAGCACGCCGAGTACTCCGGGAAGAAGCTGTCGTACTTCGACCAGAACAAACCCGACCCGGTCACCGGCAAGCCGGGCTGGCGCTACGTGCCCTACGTCGTCGAACCGTCCGCCGGCGCCACCCGCTCCGTGCTGATGCTGCTGTGCGACGCCTACGACGAGGAACCGGCGACCGAGCCCGGCGGAGAACCGCGCGTCGTGCTGCGCCTCCACCCCCGGCTGGCGCCCTACAAGGTCGGCGTCTTCCCCCTGGTGAAGAAGGACGGGCTGCCCGAGTTGGCGCGTGACGTCGTGAAGCGGTTCTACCGGGCGGGGATCAACGCGCGCTACGACGAACAACACTCGATCGGGAAGCGCTACCGCCGCCACGACGAGGCGGGGACACCGTACTGCCTGACGATCGACGGCCAGACCAAGGAGGACGGCACCGTCACGATCCGCGACCGCGATACGATGCGACAGGAGCGGATCTCCCTGGACGAGGCGGTGCGCGTCGTCCGCCGGCGCCTCGGCGAGGAAACCTAGCGGTCACTCGGTGAGCGGCGCGGCGGCCCCGGACGGGGCGAACTGGAACGAGTGCGTGAAGACGGTGGGGGTGTCCGCCGCGGGGAAGTCGACCCGGCGCAGCTGGTCCAGCACGCATCGCTCGAAATCCGCGTCCTCCAGCGTCCCGCCGACCCGCTCCACCCGCTCCACCTCGCCCGTGGTCCGGATGCGCAGGAGGACGCTGAAGCTGCCGCTGCCGGTACCCGGCGCCCGCAGCAACAGGCCGTCGTAGCAGCGCTGCAGGGCGGCTTCCCGCCGGCGCAAGAGCGCGCGGACCGTGGAGGCCGGCAGGCCGCCGCCGCTCCGGACCGCCACGGTCCGCTCCGCGCCGTCCGGCGCCGTTCCGGCCGACGGCAACGCCGCCGGCGCCGGAACGGTCGGCGCCGCGAGCGTCCCCGGAGAGACGGCGGGAGGGGGAGGGGGCGGCGGCGGAAGCGGCGCGTCGGTGGTCGCCCGTCGCGAGCCGACCACGGTCGTCGTGGATGCCCCACCGCCGGCGAGTTCGGCCCCGCCCCCCTGCCGCGACACCGTCCAGTCCTCGTCGTCGCCCGCACGCGTCTCGCGCGTCTGCTCCGGGGCAGGCGCCGTCCGTGGCGGCAGACGGCCGGCGCCGCCCCTGGTGGGCGCGAGTGCCGCACCGTCCTCGTCCTGCTTCCACTCGGCCGCCTTCTCCTCCGGCGACTCGGCGGGCGGCGGCAGGTCCACGGCTCCGGGGGGCAGCCCGACGGGCGCGGGAGGCGGCGCCGCGGGGGGTACACCCGACACCGGCTCCTCGACCCGTTCCCCGGTGCCCTCGGCCCCCGGCGCGGCGGCCTGCGGGGCCTGTTCCGACAGCGCGATCCGCATGCCGCCGCCGGAGGCCCCGGGCGGACCGGCCTGCCCGTCCCCCGGCCGCGCGACCGGCTCGCGACAGCCGGCGACGAGCGCGACGAGCGCGACGGCGAGCAGCGAACCGACCTGTTCCCGTTCCCGTCGCACCATGGTCCCGCCCTCCCCTCGGCGACCGCTACTCCACGCCGTCCCGCGCCGACACGCCGAACTCGAACGCATGACGGAACAGGCTCGGCGCGTCGCCCTGCGGGAAGTTCATCTCCCGCGCCCGCTGTTCTACGCACGTGCGGAAGGATGGATCTTCGACCGGACCCGACAGCAGATCGGCCGAGAGGACCCGACCCGAGGGATCGATCTGGAACCGGACGATCGCCCGGCCGCCGGCCACGTCGGGGTGATCGAGGGCGAGGCGCTCCCAGCACGGACGCAGGCGGTCGTGCTGCCGCCGCAGGGCGTCCTCGACCGCGGGCGGCGCAGCGCCCTCCGGGGCGACGGCGGCGGGAGAGACGAGCTCGGCGACGGCACCCCCGCCCCGGTCGTCGCCCGAGGGACCGACGTGGGACGGGGACATCCTGGTCCCTCCGCAACCGGCCGAGAGGACGGCGGCAAGGACCGCGGCGACGGGAACGGCGGACGCGGGTCGCATCGGGAAGACTCCTTGCGGGTCAGGCTAGCACGAGCCGGCGCGGCGGGGAACGCGCGCGACTTGCCGCAACGCGGCCGATGGGATAGACGCCGGGAGCGGTCGCCCCGGACGGGGGACGAACGGACGATGGGACCCTTCGGACGAGCGCTGGAGTTGATCGGCACGCTGGATTCCCGCGTGCTCGAGGTGGTGGGCTTGTCGCTCGCGGTGTCCGTCGCGGCGGCGTCGCTGGCCGCCCTGTTCGCCCTGCCGACGGCCCTGGCGCTCGGGCTGGGCCGCTTCCCGGGCCGCCGCGCGCTGCGGGCCGTGGTCCGCGCCCTGATGATGGTGCCCGCGGTGCTGATCGGGCTGCTGGCCTACCTGATGCTGGGTCGCGGCGGACCGCTGGGGGCGCTCGGGCTGCTGTACACCCCGACCGCGATCGTCCTGGCCCAGGCCGTGCTGGCCTACCCGCTGGAGACGGCGTTGTTCCTGGCGGCGTTCGAACAGGTGGATCCGCTGCTGCTGGACGCGACCCGGACGACCGGCGGCGGGCGGCGGTGGGTCGCGCGCGCGGCGGTGCGCCAGGCGGCCCCGGCGCTGTTCGCCGCCGGACTGACCGGCTTCGCCCGCGTGCTGGGCGAGACCGGCATGACGATGATGGTCGGCGGCAACATCACCGGCGAGACGCGGACGATGACGACGGCGATCGCCGCCGAGACGATGCGCGGCGCGTTCGAACTGGCGCTGGCGCTGGGGATCCTGCTGCTGCTGCTGTCGTTGGCGGTCAACGTCGCGCTGCTGTTCCTGGAGCCGGGAAACGATGCGCGTGCACGCTGACGGTCTCGGCCGAACGCTCGCCGGCCCGCCGCCCCGTCGGGTGCTCGACGGGCTGTCGCTGGAGCTGCCGGGACCCGGCGTGCACGCCGTCCTCGGCGCGAACGGCTCGGGCAAGACCACCCTCCTGCGCCTGCTGGCGCTGCTCGACGCGCCCGACGCGGGCGAGTTGCGCTTCGACGGCGAGCGGGTGGCCGGACCCCGGGGCGTGGCGCGGGGCGCGCGCCGGCGCGCGACGCTGGTCTTCGACCGGCCGGCGCTGCTGCGGGGCACGGTCCGCTGGAACGTGGAGTTCGCCCTGCGGGCGCGCGGTGTGCCGGCGGCGGAACGGCCGGCGCGGCTGGCGCCGTGGATCGAGCCGCTGGGCCTCGGGAAGATCCTCGACGCGCGCGTCGACCGGATCTCCGCGGGCGAGGCGCGGCGGGCGGCGCTGGCCCGCGGCCTGGCGCTCGGGACCGAACTGCTGCTGCTCGACGAGCCGACCGCGAACCTCGACCCGCTGTCGGCCGGCCTGGTGGAGGGGGCGGTGGCCGAGCTGTGCGCGCGGCGCGAGACGACGGTGGTGCTGGCGACGCACGACCTGGCCCAGGCGCGACGGCTGGCCGGGCAGGTCCACTTCCTGGCCGGCGGACGCATCGCGCAGGGAGGCGACGCCGCCGCGATGCTCGACGCCCCGCGCTCGACCGCCCTCGCCGCGTTCCTCGGCGTCGAGAACCTGTTCCGCGGCGTCGTCGAGGACCGGGGGGACCACCAGCGGTTCATCGCCCCGGGGATCGATTGGGCGGTGATCGCCGAACGCCCCGGGCCGTGCTGGGCCGCCCTCCCGGCCCGCGACGTGCTGGTGGCCCGGGACCGCCCCGCCTCCAGCGCGATGAACGCGGTGGAGGGGACGATCGAACGGGTCGAGGAACGGGGGCCGACGGTGCTGGTCGTGCTGGCCCCGCCGGACCGGGAAGATGCGCCGGCGCCGCGGCTCACGGCGGCGGTGACCCGGGCGACGGTGCAGGCGATGGGCCTGGCGCCCGGCCAGCGCGCCTGGCTGGTCTGGAAGGCCGCTTCCGTGCGGCTGTTCGACGGTTGAGCGACGCCCGCTACGGCGACGGCGGCCCCTCGAACACCGTCACACCCACCTCGTAGGCGTACCGCGTCGTCGAGGTGCCGCTGGTCGTCGTGCGGTGCCAGTACGTCGAGACGACCGGCGTGACGGCGTCGGGCGCGAGCACCAGGGTGGCGAAGAAGCCGGCGGAGTCGGTGCCGGTGTCGTAGCTCGCGGTGGTCCAGCCGCCGCCGGGGGCACGGTGGGCCAGCATCAGCGTGCGGGCGGTGGCGTCCTGGTAGGCGATCCAGACGTCGCCCGCGGCGGTGGCGCGGATCGAGGAGTCGTCGCCGACGATGCTGCGCGCACGGCCCGGCATCGAGCGGCCGTCGACGACCTCACGCACGCCGGCGTCCGGGTTCAGGTAGATCAGCGCCTCGGCGATGCCGTCGACGTAGGCGATGTGGCGGGTCCCGGCGCCGTCGACATCGACCGACGGGTACCAGCCGGCGTCGGTGCCGGAGCCGTCGAGCACGGTGACGGACCAGGCGGAGCCGGACCACACCGCCTGCTTCAGGTCGCCGTGGGGCTGGAGTTCGCCGGAGAGGCGGTTCCAGGCGCCGCGGTCGTAGTACACCACCAGCGGCTCGCCCGAGGGCAGGAAGTCGATCCCCGTCACGATGCCGACCCCTTCCGGGAAATCGATCGCGGTCTCGAAAACCTCGACGCACGACCCGTCGACGCACTCCTCGCCCGAGGCGCAACCGCTCGAGCCGCAGGCCGACTCCGGGTCGGGCACGACGCACTCGCGGGTCGAGGCGACGCAGACGCGGCCCTCGCCGCACAGCTCCTTCCAGCACGGGATGTCGACCGACTCGACCTCGGTCACGTGCCAGCTCGTCCCCGCCTCGTCGTTGGCCCGCGCGACCTTGATCTGCGAAACCCACGCGCCGGGGTACTCGGTCGATTCGACCAGGGCGTTGTAGGAGATGACCGGGCGGCCGTCGGGACCGATCGCCAGGTCCGCGTAGCGTCCCGCGTCGCCCTCGTCATCGACCGGGGCGCCGACGACCCAGCCGGAGGCACCGCGGACGGCGTACTTCAGCGCGCCGTGCGTGGCGTCGTAGTACGCGATGCGCGGGCGGCCGTCGGGACCGACGGCGATGGCGGAGTACTGCCCGACGTCGTCGCCGGGCTGCGAGATCCCGCCGCGCCACCCGGTGACCGAACCGGTCGGGGTGACGCCGGCGGGGACTCCGTCGACGTGCTCCCAGTCCACCGCGGCGGTCGAGGCGTCCCAGGTGCCGGCGACCAGGTCGCCGTAGGGCGAGCGGGAGCTGGGGCCGGCGGAGTAGGCGCTGACCCAGATCGTGCCGTCCGGCGCCGCGGCGACCTCGGAGTGCGACCCGACGAAGCCCTGCGGCAGCGGCGGCAGTTCGGCGCAGCAGTCCGTCGTGTACTCGCAGGTCTCCGCATTCCAGCTCGGATCGAAGCTGCCCGAGCCGTCCAGACAGCCGTAGCCGGGCGGACAGAACCCGTCGGCCGGCGGGAGCGGAACGCACTCGCCCGTGCCCGGGCAACAGCGGCCGTCGCTGCACTGGTCGTCCGCGGTGCAGCCCGAAACCGTGTCCGCGGGGGGATTGTTCGAGTCGCCGCAGCCGAGGACCGCCGTGCCGGCCGCGGCGACGGCGACGAGGCCGGCGAGCGCCAGGAGGGCGCGGCAGCGTCGTCGCAAAACGAGGACGGCGCCGAGCGCCAGGCCGAGCAGCAGGGGGAGCGGCCGGGACCGGCCGGCCGGCACGGCGCACCCGCAGCCCGACGACGAGGTCGAGCCGGCGTCGGGCCGGCCGCGCAGGCCGGTGGAGGGGACGCGGGAGGGATCGCGGCGGTGCGTCGTGCCGACCAGCGGCGCCGCGCCCTCGACCGGCAGCTCGATCCGCACCGGGTCGCGGTCGATCGTCCGGTCGTCGTCGGCCAGCCTTGACTGGACCTCGACGACGTGGTCGCCGGCGAAGACCAGCCGCGGGTCGCGGATCACCAGCCGGGCATCGCGCGTCCAGGGCGACCAGGACCCGCCGTCCAGCCGCCAGCGGTAGTCGAAGGCGCGATCGGTCGGCGCCGGAGCGCGGGCGGCGGCATCGATCGTCAGCGTCGGCAGGAGGTCGGCCAGCCGCGCCGGTTCGCGGCCCGGCCGGGGCGCCGCGGCGGGCACGTCGAGCGACGTGACGCGGGCGAAGGTCTCGGTGTGGGGCGCCGGCGCCGCGGCGACGGCGAGGTTGGCGTGGATCGCCAGGAAATCCTCCTCGCCGACGGCGACGTGCGTGATGCCGCCGTCGGGGACCTGGAGCAGGAAACCGGAGAACTCCGGCAGCGCGATCGGGTCGAACGGCGGGATCATCCCCGCCACCAGCCCGAGCAGGTCGCGGAACAGGTCGTTGATGTTGTTCGGCGGACCGATGATCTCCGCGTCGGTGACCAGGACGTTGTCGGCCGCCAGCGCGCTGATCGACGGGACGATCGCGCCGTCCTCCACTCCCAGGCGCAGGCCCACGATCAGGTCCATCTGCACCGTCAGGATCCGCACGTAACGCTCGAACATCCAGAGGTAGAAATCGAGTTGCGCCTCGTCGAGGTGCACGACGAGCAGCGTGTCGGCCGGCAGGTCCGTGCCGTCGGGCAGCGTGAGCGTCTCGCCGACCTCGATCCGCGGCGGCCGCTGCGGGCGGACCTCGATCGCGACCGGCACCGTCCGATCCCAGGTGAGGATGGAGATGGCGGGCATCAGCAGGCCGAGCATCGAGGAGTTGAGCTGCGGGACCGCGGCGGTGCTGACGCCGAGGCAGAGGGCGCCGGAGTCGAACACGCCGCCCAGCGCGCGGTTGAGGAACTGTTCGGAGACGCCGAGCTTCACCATCACCGGCTCGGTCCGCATCTCGCAGGCCCCGGCATCGTCCCGGCACTCGCCGGCCGGCGAGCAGGTGTACCCGGCGGAACACTCGGAGCCGGTCGGGCAGCGCCGGCAGTGCGTGAACGTGTCGCCCGTGGCGAACTCGGGGGCGCGGGCGACCGGCGAGTAGTCGCCGGTGGAGGCGGCCGGAATGCACGCGCTCGGCGACGGCGCCTCGAGGCCGCCGAACAGGCCGAGATTCAGGCCGTTGCCGTCGACGTTGGCGTAGCCGCCGGCCGCCGCGAGGAGCTGGATCGGGGCGGACAGGCCGGGGGAGAACGAACCCATCACGTCGCCGAGGTCCATCTGCCCCTCGACGCCGAGCAGCGTCGGCACGCACGTCCCGTCGGAACGCTGGCAGAAGCCGTCGCCGTTGCAGGTGCTGCCGGCCGGGCAGCCGCTGTCGGGGCAGGCCATGCAGCGGATCGAGGCCAGCGAGTCGTCGAGCGTGCTCATCAGCTGGTCCTCGAGCGTGCCGATGATGTAGTCCTTGACGAAGCCGATGTTGGCGATCGAACACCAGATGGCGCCGCAGGTGTTCGCGGACTCGATCCGGATGTCCTCGTTCTGCAGGTCGTCGGCGAGGCCCGCGTCGGTCACGTCCAGGGCCGTGTAGCCCGTCGTCGTGTCGATCCGGAACGTCAAGGTGGCGCGGATCGTGTTGTAGGTCGGCGAGGCGCGGCGGGTGTCGACATCCACGTCGCACTCGAAGCCCGACAGCCACAGGCACGTCGCGTTCCGCTCGGTCGAGAGCCGGATGTTCGACGTCACCACCTCGAGCTGCGCCACGATGACCAGCGAGGAGGGAGGCGTCGGCTGGATGTCGACGCCGCGGATCGAGACGGTGGCGGTGCAGCCGCCGCCCGGGCAGATCGTGACGTCGCCGACGACGGCGACGCTGGATCGGGACTCGGGGATGTCGAAGGTCAGACCGCCCGGCATCAGCGAGGCGACCAGTTCGCGGGCGTGCGTCTCCAGGAAGGTGATGCCGGAGGGGGTGAAGCGGAACTGGAGCGCGTTCTCGACCCGGCGGGCGAGCGGGAAGCCGCCCGGGATCGGCTCCATGCAGCCGCCGCAGCCGCCCCCGTCGCAGGCCTGGAAGGCGAACCAGAGCAGGAACAGGGCCAGCCACCGTGCGCGCTGCATCATCGCGAGTCCTCCGCGCGTCGCACCGGCGCCGGAAGCCGTCCTCCCGCGCCGCGCGACGAACGGAGGAAGTGTAGCGTACGAAGGGGGGGCCAGCAACAGCGGCGGCCCGGATTTCCGCCGCGAATTCGGGCGGCGGCCGAACCGCCGGGCGGCGCCGGCGACGCTCCACCCTGGCGGACGGGCCGATTCCTCGCCGCCCAGCGGCTTCCGGGCGACTCCGGCCCGCGCTATTTCACGACGGCGAGCCGGGCGGCGACGCCGTAGGCGGCCAGATGGCCGGACTGCTCGCCGACGTACAGGTGGGCGCGCTCGTCGACGCGGACCCAGTCGGGAACCAGCCCGTCGTCGAGGCGGTGGACGACCTCGCCGTCGTCGGCCCGCAGCACCTGCACCGTGTCCATCGGCACGAACAGCGTCGTCCCGCGGAGGATCGGCTCGAGGCGTTGCGGGATGTCGGAGGTGTCGCCGCCCGCGCGGTGCTCCCAGGCGATGTCGCCCGAGGGGGCCTCGAGGGCGGCGACGTAGCCGCCCGCGACGTTGACCACGACCCGCTCCTCGACCGGCAGCGCGGAGAATCCGTGCTCGAGGCCCGGCAGGCTGCGGCGCCACAGCGGGGTTCCGGTGAGCGTTTCGACGGCGGTGAAGCCGGGGCGCCCGACGCCGCCGGGGTCGGCGGTGGCGACGACCGCCACGGTCTGGCTGACGGTCGGGGCGGCGAGCGGCGCGCCGGGGATGGAGCGCTTCCAGATCGGGCGGCCGGAGTAGGCATCGAGGGCGTAGAGCGCGGCGCCGGGACGCCCCGGCTGGCCGGCGACGGCGACGACCATGTCGCGCGCCAGGCGCGGGCGCAGCACGAAGCGCACCCGGTCGGCGAAGCGCCAGACGGTGGCACCGGTGTCGGCGTCCAGGCCGTAGATCGCCGAGTCGCCGCAGACGACGACCAGGATCCGGCCGGCGCGCTGGAACTCGAACGTCGCGTCCTCGGCGGCCCGCCGCGCCGCAAAACGCCAGCGCGCCTCGCCGGTGATCGCGTCGAGCGCGACGAGGCCGCGGTCGGCCGCAGCGCCCTCGGCCACCACGATCAGTCGCGGCGCGCGGGCGCTGCCGAGCGTCGTGCCGGTCGGGCGGCCGACGGTGGGGCGGATGCGGGTCGACCAGACCTCGGCGCCGGTGTCCAGTTCGAGCAGGCCGACGCGGCCCCCGGGCGAGACGCGGGCCACGCCGCGGTTGCCGACCATCACCGAGGCGACGGCGGCGGGCGGCCCCGCGGGGCTCGGCTCCGCCAACCGCCACAGCACCTCGCCCGAGTCGCGGTCGATGGCCAGCAGCGCGTCGGCCGTGGGCACGAGCAACCGGTCGCCGCAGAGGTACGTCGAGCCCAGCTCCAGTCCGGCCGCCTCGAGGTGCCAGCGCTCGAGGTAGCGCATGCGGCGCGGCTCGCCGTGGAGCAGCACCGGCAGCACCGGCGGCTCCGGCGGCTCGCTCTCGCCGAATGGCTCGACGCGGTAGGACGCCGGGTCGCGGTTGACCACCGCCTTGCTCATCAGGTCGGCGCGCCAGGCGCCGAGCTGGCGCAGCTCGGCGGTGAAGGCCTGCAACCGCAGGTTGCGCCGCTGGGCGGGCGCCGTCTCGAGGATCGCGCGGCGGAGGTCGCCGCCGAACGTCAACAGGACGCCGACCAGCGCCTCCGGGTCGCGGAACGCCACGGTGACCGGCTCCTGGTCGTCGACCCGATCGGCGAACGACAGGATCACCTCGTCGCCCTCCCCCGGCCGCACGCCGACCAGCAGGCCGTTGCACTGCAGGCGCAGCGAGGCGGGCGGGCGGCCGTTGTCGCGGGCCTCGAGCAGGTGGCGGGCGACGGCGAGCAGCCGCTCCGCGACGAGGAACAGGTGTCCCCGGCCGACGAGACGACGCCGCGGCCCGTCCCACACCGCAAGGTCCCCGCGGAACAGCAGGGCGGACAGGTCCGCGCGGTCGGGAAGCGCGGGACCGAGCAGATCGCTCCAGGTGGCGTCGCCGCGGAACACGAACGTCGGCACGTGGCGCACCGGGATGCGGTCCCAGCCCCGCCCCTCCAGCCTCGCCCGCTCGGGCTCCACGATCGCGCCCGGTGGCGGACCGGCCTGCCCGACCCGCTCGGCGAGCTGCCGCAGGTCGCGGACGAAGGCGTCCTCGGCCATCGCCCGGTTGAGTTTCACGATCTGGTTCGCCAGCCGCTTGCCGGCGCCGGCCACCGCGCGGGCCAGTTCGCGCAGCCGCACCTCGTGATGGCGCAGCAGGATCTCCGGCGAGGGCCCCCCGCGGAAGAACGTCAGCAGGACCCTCGGCTCCTCGACCGCAGGCCGGCGGACGCGCCGCCGGCGACCGGGCGGCGGCAGGGCCGGAGCAGGACGCGCGACCCGCTGGATCACCAGCTCGAACGACGACTCGTAGAACGGCACCGCGACCTTCTGCTCCTCGCCCGACTGGAGGCGGCCCAGGGCCGCGAGCAGGTCGCGGGTGAGGCAGGCGATCGCGTCGGCGCTGGCGGCGGCGCCGATGTTCGCGCCGTCCACGAAGATGTCCACCACGTCGAGAACATTGGCGAAATCGAATGCGCCCTGGTTCCGATCATGGGATCGCAGGCGCTCCACGACGGCGCGATCCGTCGCCCAACGCTCGCCCAGGATGATCTGAATGCCGCTCATGACGGAGTCGCCCGGGAACCTCATGTCCGCCGGCCATTCTAGAAGGGCCGATCCGCACGGGGCAACTTTCCGGCGGCGGAAAGGTCCGCCGGCCTGCGCGACGGCGCGCCGATTTCTTGCCTATTCCAGGCAGGGCCCGTTGGGCGCCAGCGGGGTCGGGAGCGCCCAGCACCAGTCGTCGCGGCGGTCGGTGTCGGTCTCGCCGGGCGGACGGCGCTGGATCGAGATCGAATCTTCGTCCGTCGGATACTTGTCGGCGCCGAGCCCGAACCACACGTCGGGCCACAGCGGAACGCCGGCGGGCTCGCCCCACATCACGAAGTCGATGCCGAAGCCGTACACGTCGCGCAACGCGACCGAGCCGTCACCGTTCGAGGCGAGCTGGACGTTCTCGCTGAACAGCAGTTCGCCCTCGACGTCCGGAAGATCCCGGTCGGCGACGACCTGCCGCGCGCCGGGCGCCAGCGTACCCCGCAACAGGAAGTCGCCGACGGCGCCGCCGTAGAACGGCGCGGTGTACGAGACGTAGACCTGCGACAGGTCCACCGCCTCGGGGCCGGGGTTGTAGATCTCGATCCAGTCGGGACGCCCGGTCATCATCTCGGCGATCACCAGCCGGATGCCGAGCGGTTCGAGGCACTCGGTGGGCGCGGCGCCGATGTTCGGCACGGTCAGGCAGAAGTCGTCCGAACTGTCGGTGTCCGGGTCGCCGGGGCGGCGGGACAGCGAGGTATCCGGGCCCGGCATCGGTGTGGGATGGGTGTCGTTCCAGTCGAGCCAGCGGACGGTCGAGCCACCGGCGGCGAGGAAATCGATCACGTCGCCGTAGGGGTCCTGGAGGCCGACGGCGGTGGTGATCAGGCCATCGATGTTGAGGTTGGCGCCGAGCTGCATGACGCCCGAGACGATCCGCCCGGCGGTGCCGTTGTCCCGGAGCCCGAGACGCTGGCCGTCGGCCAGCTCGTACGACGCCAGAGGGATCGCGCCGGCGCCGAGGTCGTCGCCGTCCCACAGCACGACCCAGCCGGCGAGATCGACCGGGCCGCCGGAACGGTTGAGCACCTCGATCTGGTCGTTGGTGCCCTGCGAATCGAGTTCGGTGACGAGCACCGCGCCGCGCGGCAGGCGCGGCAGGCAGCCCGCCGACGCCTCGTCGGGCGACGGGTGCGCCACGCAGAAATCGCTCGCCCGATCGCCGTCGGACGATTCCTCGATGCGGTTGAGCACCGTGAGCGTCTGGGGAGCGGGGAGCGGCCGGTCGTCGGTCCACTCGAGACCCGCCGGCGGGCGCTCCGGAGAACCGCCCCAACGCACGAAATCGACCCCGCGTTCGTAGGTCGCCACCAGGGCCGCGCTGCCGTAGCCGCCGGGGGTCCAGGGCAGCGTGCGCGGCAACGGCCAGCCGCCGCCGTACTCCGCCCCGTCCTCGACGATCGATTTCCGGCCGCCGGCGGGCAGCACCACGCCGTCGAGGGGGAACTCGTCGCGCGCGCCGCTGGAGCTGGAGATGCGCAGCGTCCAGCCGGTCAGGTCGAGGTCCTCGGTCGTGACGTTGACCAACTCGACGTAGTCGTCGCGCGTCCGCCCCGGCACGATCACCTCGCCCGAATCGGCGTCCTTGTCGGCGACCGACACCTCGGTGATCCGCACGGGCTTCGGGTGCGTGACGAAGAAGTTGAGCAGCAGGAACGGCTCGGTGACCGCCGGGACCGCCTCCCGCTCGCCGTCCGTGGCCGACACCCGCACGCGGACGCCGGGCGTGTCGCCGGGCAGGTCGGTCGTGGAGCGCCACAGGAGCGCGTGCTCCGTCCCCGCCTCGGGCGAGGACGCCAACCCTGTCGTGACGGACGACGGGTCGAGCGTCGCGGGTCGCCAGGCCCCCTCCCCGACCCGGTACTCGACCGTCAGGTCGCACGGCCGCGAACCCTCGTGCCCCAGCCGCAGGTGGAGCGTCACGTCGCCCTGGGTCGGATCGGCCGGTCCGAGCAGCGAGATCCAGGGGCCCGACGGGTAGAGGCCGCTGTCGTCGACGCCCGCGTCGAAGTCGCGCGGCCGGATCTCGTCGCAGCCCGCGGCCAGGAGACCGACGGCGACCGCGACGAGCGGCGACCACAGGGAGGCGCGGCGCCGGCGGCGCAGCGCCAGCGCGCCCGCCAGGAGCAGCAGCAGACCCGCGGTCGTCCCCCGGGCGGACGACCCGGGCACCGCGCAGCCGCACCCGCCGCCCTCGGCGAGCAGCAGCGGGTCGAGGATCTCCCGGACGTGGACGGTCCGGGCGGCGGTCGATGTCCCGTCGGGGCCGGTCACCGTCAGCCGGACCTCGTACTCCCCCTCGGCCGCCCAGGCATGCGTCGGCCGGGCCTCCGTGGACGTCGTGCCGTCGCCGAAGTCCCAGGCATAGCTGTCGATCAGGCCCACGCTCCAGTTGACGAGTTGCGCGTTCTGCTCCGGCTCGGGCACCCGCGGATCGGTCCCGAACGAGGCGAAGGTGCGCTGCGTCACCGCCAACTCGAACGGCTCGGCGACCAGGCCGGGCCGCAGGTCGGGCGTGAGACCGCCCGTGACCAGCCGCACCTCGTACCGCCCCTCGTCGTCCCCGGCCAGCTCGGCGCTTCCGGACCACGTCGCGCCGGGGGCGAGCGGCACGGGCAGGGCCAGCGGCGCGGCATCGACCACCGCGCCGGTGTCGGCCCGCACGAGCCGCGCCTCGACGGGCGCGTCCGTGATCTCGAGGTTGCCGGTATTCTCGAACGCCAGCGCCACGGAGAACGGTTCACCCGGCCGCGCGATGCGCGGGCCCTCGATCGCGCCCTCCAGCCGGACGCGCGCGGAATCGATCAGCAGCGCCGCGCGGTACAACGCGCCGTCCTCCGTGCCCGCGGTGTCGTCGATCACGCGCAGCGTCCAGGTGCCCTCGAGCGGCACGCCGCGCAGCGCGTCGAACGCGTTCGGCAGGTGCTGGCTGCCGAGGATCGAGTTGACGTTGTACCGGCCCAGCTCCGCGTCGTCGACCACCTCGTGCCGTACCGTGGTGCCGTCGGGCGCCTCGAGCTCGAAGGCCAGTTCCCCCGTCGCGGTGTGCTCGACGTTCAGGTCGAGGTACACGGCGCCGACGACCCCCGAGACGCAGTCGTCGGACGCGCACGTCACCTCGGTCGAGACGGACAACCCGGCCGGGTCGCCGTCGGGGATCGGCAGGCCGTCGAAGTCCGAGGCGAGCACGGCGCCGGTGTCGAACCGCAGCACCGCGTCGTGGTCGCCCATCCGGATGTAGCGATGGATGTACGGCTGGTCGACGAACGCCTCCGGGACCGGCACGGCGTCGACCCGCATCCGTTCGAGCGTCCACAGCGGGTCGGTGCCGTATCGGGCCTGGTAGGCGGCGGCGAGACCGGCGACGTGGGGTGCGGCCATCGAGGTGCCGGAGTAGCCCAGCAGGCCCGCGGCATCGATGTCGTTGCCGGGGGCGATGAAATCGATCAGCGCGCTGGAGTTCGAGAAGCAGAGGACGGCGCCGGGCACCACGGGGCCGGTGCCGCACGTGTAGCCGAAGGCCGGATCGTCGTAGCCGGCGCCCACCCGCACGGCGGCCGCGACGCAGGACGGCGCCGCCACCGCCGTCTTCACGTACTCGTTCCCCGAGGCGACGACGGGAAGGATGCCGGCGGCGCGGGTGTTGGCGAAGGCCGACAGGTACGAGCCCGCCATCCAGCCGGTGCAGTACCCGTGCAGGTCCGGGTCCGGCTCCGACCCGAGCGACATGTTCGCGGCGACGATCCGGTACTCGACCTGGTGCTCGATGCACCAGTCCAGCGCCTCGACCACGTCCCCGTCGGACGACGCCGCGCCGCCGCTGAATCCGGTTTCGGGGTCGGGGTCATAGACCGCGAACACGCCGAGGCTGAGCAGGTCGGTGCCGGGCGCCACCCCGCCGACAATCCCGCCGACGTTCGTCCCGTGCGGCTCGGCTTCCGCCACCTCGTACGGATCGGTGGTGCCCGAGCCGAAGGTCAACGTCGCGAACCCCTCGAACACCTTCACCCGGCACCCTTCGTCGCCCGGCGCATCGCACGCGCCGAAGTAGCCGTTCCAGTAGCGGATGCCGGTGTCGAGCACCGCGACCGCGGTGCCGGAGCCGTCGTCGCCGGCCGCGTGCCAGCGTTCGGCGCCGAGGTAGGCGAGCGACGATTCGAGCCGCGGGCGGCGCAGCCGGTCCGGGTAGACCCCGGCGACCAGCGGGTGGAGCGCCACCGCCGCCTGCTGCTCCGCCGTCAGGTCCATCCGGACGAGCGGGATGTGGCGGTAGCCGCCGCGGGCGCGCGCCCGCAGATCGGCGTCCAGCGAGTCGAGCAGCGCCGCGCGGGCGGTCGCGATCGCCTCCGCCCGGGCCTCCACCTGCTTGCGCGTCGCCTCGTGCGCCGAGCGGCCCCACGGGACGGCGGCGTCCCCGGCGGCGACGAGCGGCGTGCCGTCCGGCGAGCGGAACTCGACCAGCACCGGGTCGGCGGCCGCGGCGGCGGCGAGCGCGACCAACGATGCGACCACCAACGGCGACAGGGTGCGGCTCCATGCGGTGTTCGGCATGGCGGGGAGTGTCGGTCGCGACGGGGAAGGCTGTCAACGGCGCAAGCCGCGGGGCGGGCGGGCTCGACTCCGACGGGACCGCGCGGCGAACGACGAGGCGCCGCCGCCGGAACCCGACGGCCACCGGCGTCGGGCGCCCGGTTCAACGCCGCGACCCGCACGCGCCGCCCTCCCCGCAGGGAGGCCGGTCACAACGCTCCTCGCGGCCGCAACACGTGCGGCTTGCCGCGCGGCGCGCCGTGCCGCAGGACGGCGGCGCGGGGACGCTCGGCAGCCGAACCGTCGGCGCGCCGCAGTGCGGGCAGGCCGGCGTCCCGGCCTCGTCCGGCTTGCGCAGGTCCTCCATCGTTCGTCCACAGCGCGTGCAGGCGAAATCATACAATGGCATCCTGTCGTTCCTCCGCTCCGTCCCCTGGCGCGTCCAGGCGCCGGACCACGGCACGCCAGCAGGCAACGACGGCGTCGCGAACGCCGGGAACCGCGAGCAGGCCCTGACCGGCGGCGAGACGGCGCGGCACGTCGGGATCGAACGGCACGCGGCCCAGCAGTTCGGCGCCGCGGGCCGCCGCCGCCGCCGCCACGAGCTCGGTGCCGGCGGGATCGAGGTCGGCCTTGTTGAGGACGACGGCGGCGGGCAACCGAAAGTGCCCGGCCAACTCGAGGAGTCGCCCCAGGTCGTGCAGCGCCGAAGGCGTCGGCTCGGTGACGGCGACGAGCAGGTCGGCGCCGGCGACCGACGCATGAACCGGACAGCCGATGCCGGGCGGCCCATCGATCACCAGCCATCGCGCCGCCAGCCGCTCGGCCAGCCCGCGGGCCGCCTCCCGCAGGCGAGCCACCAGCTTGCCGGAGTTGCCGGCCCCGGGAGTCAGCGCGGCATGGACCAGCGGGCCGAACCGGGTCTCGCGCACGGTCCACTCGCCCGCCCGCTGCGGCTCGAACGACACGGCGTCCTCGGGACAGACGACGGCGCACACGCCGCATCCCTCGCAGGCGATCTCCCGCAACACGAGCCGCCGCTCGACGAGGCGGAGCGCGTCGAAACGGCACGCCTCGACGCACCGCTTGCACAACGTGCACCGCACGGCATCGATCCTGGCGAGGCGACCGGCTTCGAATTCGCGCGCCGGCGCGTCCTCCCCGGGGAGCAGCAACG
The DNA here is from genome assembly GCA_012797735.1 of Myxococcales bacterium. Classification (GTDB taxonomy): domain Bacteria; phylum Myxococcota_A; class Polyangia; order DRWM01; family JAAZOP01; genus JAAZOP01. The sequence goes on along the minus strand of JAAZOP010000066.1, from coordinate 12,358 downwards.
CGAGGTTCGCGGCATCGACGTCCGCGTCGACCAGCACGACGGGCCGGCCGGCGAGCTCGGCGAAGGCGGCGACCAACGAGGTCTTGCCGGTGCCGCCCTTGCCGCTGGCGACGACGACCTGTTTCATGGCCGGGCGACCTCCGCCGGCGCGAGGCAGACGTCGAGCAGACGCTCCGCGGCCTCGCGCAGCCACGACACGCGCCGCGCCGCCAGCTCGCCCCGGGCGACCGCCGCCGCCACGTCCGGGTCGTAGCGCCAGGCGGCCAGGAGCGGCACCCGCTCGGCATCGAGGAACTCCCGCAGGGGCCGGTCGTCGCCGAGGTCGGCGCGGTTGAGCACGACCGCGGCGGGCACCTCGGCGGATCGGCAGAGCCGGAGCGCGGACCGCAGGTCGTGCAGGCCGAACGGCGTCGGCTCGGTCACCAGCAACGCGCGGTCCGCCCCGGACAGGGCCGCGGCCGTGGCGCACGACGCTCCGGGAGGGGCGTCGACGACGGCGAAGACGCCCGAGGGGATTCGACGCAGCACCTCGCGGATCAGCGGCGCCGCTCGCGGCTCGCCGACGTCCAGGCGACCGTCGAGGAAACGGAGCGGCCCCGCCCGTCCCGCCCGCAGCGTGCCGTCCTCGTGCGGCGCCTCCGAGAGCGCGGCCGAAGGGCAGACGCGCACGCAGCCGCCGCAGCTGTGGCACAGCTCGGGGAAGACCAGCACCGTGCCCGGCAGGACGAGGATCGCGTGGTACGGGCAGAAGTCCTGGCAGGCGCCGCAGGCGACGCACCGGCCCGCGGGGAGCACGGGCAGCGGCAGGGCGTGCCGCTCCTCGCGCTCCACCGCGGGCGCCAGGAAGAGATGGCCGTTGGGCGCCTCGACATCGGCGTCGACGTAGACCGTCTCGAGCCCCCGCCCGGCGGCCAGCCAGGCGAGGTGGGTCGAGACGAGGGTCTTCCCGGTGCCCCCCTTGCCGCTGGCGACGACCAGGTGCATCAGTAGACCTTGCGTTCGTGGCGCGCCAACGTTCCGGCGCGGAAGCGTTCCAGGACCTCGGCCACCGTCAAGCCGCCGGGGGCGAGGAACAACGCGACGCCGCCGGCCCGCAACGCCTGCTCGGCCTTGGGACCGAAACGCTCGGCGGCGACGGCCGTGACGCCGTGGCGGAGCAGCAGGGCCGCCGCCCCGATCCCCGCGCCGTGCTCCGCCTGCGCGCCGTCGTTGACCAGCCGCCGCGGCGGCTCCGTGCCGTCCGGGTCGACGACGACGAAGGCCGGCGCGCGTCCGAAGTGGGCATCGAGCCGCGCCTGGAGCCCTTCGCCGTCGCGCACGGGCAACGCCAGACGGCCGCTCACCGGTGCCTCCCGGGCCCGCCCCCCGTGCCGGCGTGCCCGTGGTCCCCGCCGCACGAGTCGGGGTGGTCGTGCGCGCAGGGCACGATGCCCTTCTGTTCACCGCGCAAGTAGGCTTCCACCACGCGACGCACGTTGCCGACCGCGCCGGTCACGACCTCGATGCCGTATTCGCCGAACATGTCGATCGCGCGCGGGCCCATACCGCCGGCGATGACCACGTCCGCGCCCAGGCCACGGACGAAGACGGGCATCGCGCCGGGCTGGTGGTTGTGGAAGTGCGGGTTCGCCTCGACGCGCGCGCCCTTGATCCGGCCGTCCTGGACCTCGACGACGGTGTAGGCCGGACAACGGCCGAAGTGGCCGCTGACCTGCCCGTCGAGTCCCCGGTCGTCCTCGCAGGCGACCGCGATCCTCCGGATGCCCTTTCCGGTTCCCTGCACGGATTCCTGCACGGATTCCTCCTCGGAACCACCCGGCGCCCGACCCGGAGCGTCCGGCGAGTTCCAGCGCCGCCGCACCGCGGCGGCCAGAGCGAGCAACGCGACGGCGGCCGGGTCGTCGGGCCGCCCGATGACCAACGGTCGGCCCTCGTCCCCCGACCGGACCATCGCCTCGGTGATCGGGATCCGTCCGAGGAACGGCACCCCCATCTCGGCCGCGGCCCGCTCGCCGCCGCCGACCTTGAAGAGATCCACGCGTCGGCCGCAGCCGGGGCAGACGAACCCGGCGAGGTTCTCGACGATGCCGAGCAGGCGCAGGTCGAGCTCGCGGGCGAAGTTGACGCACTTGCGCGAGTCGAGCAGGGCGACGTCCTGGGGCGAGGTGACGACGACGGCGTCGGCGCCGGGGACGAGCTGCGCCACCGACAGCGGCTCGTCGCCCGTGCCCGGCGGACAATCGAGGATCAACACGTCGGTGCCGGCCCAGTCGGCCTCGCCGAGCAGCTGGGCGATGGCGCCTGCCTTGCGGGGACCGCGCCAGATCACCGGAGCGTCCCGGCTGGGCAGAAAGGCCGAGATCGACAGCACCCGCACAGCGAGGCCCTCGACGCCGGCGTCGATCGGCTGCAGCCGCCCCTCCTCGGCGGAGGCCGGATGCCCCTCGACGCCGGCCATGAACGCCACGTCGGGACCGTGGAGGTCGGTGTCGAGGATCCCGACGCGAAGCCCCTGGCGAGCCAGCGCGAAGCCGAGGTTGACGGCAATGGTGGTCTTGCCCACCCCGCCCTTGCCGCTCATCACGAGCAGCTTGTGGGGGATGCGATCCATCGCCTCGCGGGCGGCGCGATGACGCTGTTCCACCCCGTCGGTCTGGTCTCGGTTCGGCTCGCGCACGATTCCCTCTCTTCCAACCCCCGCCCCACCGCGGCGGCTCAAGACGCGGCGGACCGGCCCGTGCCGGCCCGGCCGCGGCGCGCGGTTCGCCGGCACCCGCGCGGCCGACCGCCGATCCTCACCTCGTGCAGCGCGTTCCGGCGGAACGCGTCCAGCACCCGCTCCACCTCCCCCCCCAACCCCACCTCGACCCGGATCCCCAACGCCTCCGCCTGCGCCCGGAAGATGCGCGGAAAACCGCCGCACAGCAGGATGTCGACCCGCCGCTCGGCCAGCCGGCGCAGCCGATCGGGCCACCCCAACCCCTCCAGCACCAACGTCTCCCGCGGCCGCGTCTCGACCCCGTCCGGCCGGTCCTGCGTCACGATCAGCACCTCGGCCGCAAAACAGAAGCGCGGAGAGAGATCCGTTCCGAACAACGGCAGGGCCACGCGCATCGGGTCGGTGACCCGAGCCAGAAGCGTGCCATCGCCGCAGCCCGAGCCGCCGCGACGATTTCCGTGGAAACGCGCTCGACCCCGAAAGAGCCGAGTGTTCCATCCATGGAACGAATGGAACATGATGCTCCACATGGAACGAGGCTGCGGTCCCCTCGCGCGGCGCGAAAGGCGCCCGCCGGCGGGTTGCAGCGCGAACCGCGCACTGGCACGCTCGTTGCTCCGGCGGTTCCCGCCGGGGACGCCGGGGCGGGCGAAACACCGCCGGGCGGCGGGCGGAAGGACGAGAGATGGGCGAGGCGAAGGCGAAGGACTGCGAAGGAGGCGACCGTCCCGTCGCGACGGCGCCGGCGACCCCCGAGACGGGCGTCACGACCGGGACGGTCGAGCCGGCGATCCCCGCGGCGGGGGCGACGGCGGCGCCGGCGAAGCCCCTGCGCTGGTCGTTTCTCGCGCTGCTGGTGCTGGCGCTGGCCGGGCTCGGCGTCTCGGTCGAGTTGACCCGGATCCATGTGCAGACCCACACCAACCCCGCGTTCCACTCGTTCTGCGCGCTGAGCAAGCAGGTGAACTGCGAGACGGTGGCGGCCAGCCCCTGGTCCGTGTTCCTCGGTCTGCCGGTTTCGGTCTGGGGCCTGTTCGGCTACGCGCTGGTGGCGGGGCTCGCCGGGTGGGGCCTCGTGCGCCGCCGTCCCCACCCGGCCTGGCCCTGCGGCCTGCTCCTCGTCCTGGGCGCCGCGATGTCGGTGGTCAGCGCGGTCCTGGGTACGATCTCCGTCCTGTACATCGAGTCCCTGTGCATCCTGTGCCTGTGCAGCTACGTCCTGAACTTCGCGATTCTGGGGGTCGGGCTGGGGGCGTGCCGCCGGGCGCGCGCCGCCGGGCACCGGCCGCTGGCGGCCGACCTCCGCGGATTGGCGGCGCGACCGGCGGCGACCGCGACGGCGGCGCTGGTCGCGCTGGGCACGGTCGTCGCGGTCCGCGCCGCGGTGCCGGCCTACTGGGAGTCGAAGCTCGATCTTCCGTACGCCGGCCTGCCGACCGGACACACCGCGGACGGCCATCCCTGGATCGGTGCCGCCGATCCGGACCTCGTGCTGGTGGAGTTCAGCGACTACCAGTGCCCGTACTGCGGCCGTCGCCACGAGGAGTTGCGCCGGCTCGTCCAGCAGGCCGCGGGGCGGCTCCAGGTCGTGCACCGCCACCTGCCGCTCGACCAGGCCTGCCATCCCGACGTGGACCGCCCGTTCCACCGCTGGTCGTGCCGCTACGCGGAGTTCGCGGCGTGCGCCGACGAGCAGGGGAAGTTCTGGGCGGCCAACGACTTCCTGTTCCAGCAGGGACGTCGTCGCGAACCGATCGAGCCGCGGGACGTGGCCGCGGCCGCCGATCTGGACGAACGGCGCTTCGCGGAGTGTCTCGAAGCGGGCCGCGGGCGGCAGGTCGTGGCGGCGGACATCGAGGCGGCCCGGGCGTTGCAGATTCGCGGCACCCCGACCTTCCTCTTCGAGGGGAAGGTGTACCCCGGCCAACTGCCGCCGGAAGTGACCCGGCGGTTCGTCGCGCCGGGGGCGACGGCGACGGCCGACCGATGAGGCCCGGCGACGACGTCCGCCAATCGGAGACCGGCGGCGGGAAACCCGGGGCCGGCAAGGACGCCGCCTGGACGCGCCGGTGCGGGTTGTGTAGCATGGTCGGAAGTCTCGCGGTGCGGCCGGGCGCCGCGGCTTCCTCGAAGGAGAGGTGAGGGGTGCGCCGGATCGAAGACCTCGACCGCGAACGGCTCCTGCAACTGCTCCGCGTCTACGCGCAGAACTGGCTCGCCCACGACGGCTGCTGGTTCCTCGGCATCGAGGAGGATCTCGGCCAGCCGACGGCGCGCAAGTACAACAACCGCGCCTGGGAACGGTTCTCGCCGGCCGAGGCGCGCCGGGTGCTGGAGTTCCTGGGGCGCAAGCCGGGCCAGGGACTCGACGCCCTCGAAGAGGCGCTCGGGTTCCGCCTCTACGCCGCGATCAACAAGCAGCAGACGGTGCGCGAGGGCGAGCGCCGCCTGATCTTCCGCATGAACGAGTGCCGGGTGCAGACGACGCGCAAGCGCAAGGGGCTGCCCGACTACCCGTGCAAGGAGGCCGGCCTCGCCGAGTACACCGAGTTCGCCCGCGCGGTCGATCCGCGCATCCGCACGCGGTGTCTCGGCTGTCCCCCGGACCCGCACCCGGACGACTGGTATTGCGCGTGGGAGTTCACGCTGGAGGACGGATGAGATGAGCGACACGGAGACGAGGCCGTTGCGTTTCGCTCCACACCTCGAACGGCTGCCGCCGTCGGCGATCCGGGAGATCTGCCGGCTCGTCGCGCAGCCGGACCTCCGGTCGCTCGCCGGCGGCTGGCCCGACCCGGCGGTGTTTCCGACCGATGACGTGCGGCGGATCCTGGACGAGGACCTTCCGCGCCACGGGCACCAGGCCCTCCAGTACGGCGTCACCGAGGGTCTGATCGAGCTCCGGGAGATCCTGGCCCGCGAGGCGGCGCGCGAAGGTCTCCGGCTGACGGTGGACCACCTGATGCTGACGCACGGGTCCCAGCAGGCGATGGACCTCACCGCGGCAGCGTTCCTCGATCCCGGCGACGTGGCGATCGTCGGCTGCCCGACGTACATGGGAGGCACCGGGGCCTTCGCCACGGTGGGCGCCGAGGTGGTCGGCGTACCCGTCGATGCCGAGGGGATCGATCCGGACGCTCTGCACCGGCGCCTCAGGACGCTCGCCGCCCGCCGGCGTCCGGCGCGCGTGGTGTACGTGATTCCCAACTTCCAGAACCCCGACGGCTCGGTGCTGCCGCTCGAGCGGCGGCGCGCGCTGGTCGAGTTGGCGGACCGCTACGGCTTCGTCATCCTCGAGGACGACCCGTACGGCGCGTTGCGCTACGATGGTGCGCCGCTTCCGTCGCTCGCCGCGCTCGACACCGCCGGCCGCGTCATTCTGGCCCGCTCGTTCTCCAAGACGATCTCCCCGGGGCTGCGGATGGCCTGGGTCGCCGCCGCGCCGCCGGTCATCCGCCAACTGGGCGTGATCAAGCAGTACCGCGACTCCTGTTCGGGCAACCTGGCGCAACAGGTCGTGCTCGGGTTCTTCCGGCGGGGCCTGTTCGAACCGTACCTCGAGCGGCTCCGCGTGCACTACCGCGCCAAGCGCGACCGGATGCTCGAGGCGCTCGATCGCCACTTTCCGCGGACCGCGCGGTGGAACCGCGCGACCGGCGGCTTCTTCGTCTGGATCACCCTCCCCGACGACCTCGACGGCGAGGCCCTCCTCCAGGAGGCGCTGCGGCGCAAGGTCGCGTTCGTGCCGGGCCGCCCGTTCCACTGCGACGGGTCGGGACGGAACACGATCCGGCTCTCGTTCTCGCAGTCCGACGACGCATCGATCGATGCGGCGGTCGCGGACCTGGGAGCGGCGCTGCGCGACCTCGCCGCGCGACCCCGGCCTTCGCTCGCACCCGTCCCGGGGACGAAACCGAAGACCCGCACCGCAGCGAAGCGCGGCCCACGCCGCGCCGCCGGACCCGCCCGCAAGCCGAAGACCCGCCCCGGGCGGAAGCCCGCCGGGCGGCGGCGCTGACCATCCGCCGCGGCGCCGGGCGCGGAACGAACGCCCGGCGCCGGGACGACGCTACGGCTCCGCGGGACCCTGCGAGGGCGGCCGGCGCCGCACGACCATCCCCTCCAGCGGGTCGAACACGGCGGGGAGCGGCTCGCGGAACAGCAGCCGCTCGGCGTTCGTGACGTAGAACTTGCGCAGCACCTCGGGCGGCAGGCCGATCGCATCGACCTTCCACCGTCCCTGGATCGGGGTCGGGTGCTCGATCTGCTTCTCCGTCGTTTCGAAGAAACGCCAGTGGCGGGCGTAGAACTCGACCGCGTCGTCGAGCCCCGGGAGGGCGTCGGGGACGTGCCAGGCCGAGCCGAGCTGCATCGATCCGTCGCCTTCGACGATGAAGTCGGAGCCGAACAGGATGCGGTCCTGGTGCCGGACGAACAGCGCGCGCACCCGCTCCGGCGGGTGCCGGCCGATCTCCGGCACGCGGGCCGAGGTGTCGGTGTAGACGTTGGGGTAGGTGTCGAGGATGTGCTCGACGTAGTCGAGGTTCTCGGCGTAGTTCGCGAAGTGGATCAGGAGGAAGGTGGTCTTCGGATGCCGGGCGATCCGCCGCTCCTGCGCCGCCATCAGCTCGGCGTGCGAGGGGAAGTCGCCGCCGTGGAAGCTCCAGCCCGGCGCGAGCTGCAACTCGTCCCACCGTTCGTTGTCCGGGGTCGGCGGGTCGAAGAACTTCACCGGGTCGGCGACGTGCCAGGCGACGATCAGGCCGAGCCGGCCGCACGCCTCGAAGATCTCGTCGAGCCGCGGGTCGTCGGGCGGCACCAGCTTGCCGTCGGCGGTGCGCAGGCCGAGCCCCAGGTTCTTGAAGATCTTGATGCCGACGATCCCGTCGCGCCGCATCCGCTCGAGGTTCGGCACCTGCTTGCGCGCGAAGTCGGGGTCATCGATCCCGTCCCAGTCGAGCTGGGCGAAGGCGCGCATCCGGTCGCCCAGCACGCGCTGGAGGGCGAGGGTCGCCCGGTAGCGGGGACTGCCGACGGCCCCGGCGCTCTTCACCACGAATCGCCCGATCCCCGCCCGCTCGAAGACCTGGAGCGCCGTCGCCAGCGCGACCATCGACGGGGTGATGTGGACGTGGGAATCGATCACCTCCCGCGCCGCCGGCGACCGGGCCGGCGCCGCCCCGCCGCGCTCGCCGCCCCGGCAGCCGGAGGCGAACGGCACGACGGCCGGGACGATCGCGCCGAACAGCACGAACCGCGCAACGAGCCGGCGGAACCCGCGCCGATGGCCCCGCAACGTCACGGTCGAAGGGTGGTCCCCCGGAACCCGGGTGTCAAGGCGGATGCCCTGGCACCGAGGCGCCGGCGCCGGGCCATCGGCGGGGAAGCAACACGGGACGGTCGGCCGAGGAGCCGAAGAACCTCGCGGAAGCCCCACCCGTGCGGGCGCACGGCCGCCGAGGCGTCCGCGAACGGCTCGCCGCGGCCGGGAGGGGCGCGGGGCCTCGCCAAAGTCGCCGCCGCCAATGCCTGACCGGCTCCAGTCTCCGGGCTCGGGGCCGCAGGCCGGCGGAATCACGATCGCCATGTCGCTCCTGGAGCCTGAAGTCTGGGGCCGGAAGCCTCGCGCCGGCCGGCGATGCGGACTTCGGCGACACCCTGGGGAGGGACGCGGGCCGACTTGGCGCGGCGGGGCGGATGCGTTAGGTTGCGCGGCGCCGCGAACGGGAGGCGGAGGGCGTGGAGCAGTTGCTGTGGATCCTCGGCGGCGGCGTGCTGATGACCGCCGTCGCGCTCGTCGGCGCGGTCTCGTTCCTGGTGCCGGACGAGACGCTGCGGCGGGTCGCGCTGCCGCTGGTGGCGTTCTCGGCGGGTTCGCTGCTGGGCGGCGCCTTCTTCCACATGCTGCCGGCGGCGCTGCACGAGACGGGGCACGGCGCCGGTCCGTTCGTCTGGATGGTCGCCGGGTTCACGGTGTTCCTGGGGGTCGAGCAGTTCCTGCACTGGCACCACTGCCACCACGAGACGGCGGACTGTCACGCGACGCTGCCCCCGCTGATCCTGCTCGGCGACGCCATCCACAACTTCCTCGGCGGACTGGCGATCGCCGGGACGTTCCTGATCGATGTGCGGCTGGGGGTCGTGACGTGGCTGGCGGCGGCGGCCCACGAGCTGCCGCAGGAGCTGGGGAACTTCGCCGTGCTGATCCACTCCGGGTGGAGCCGTCGCAAGGCGCTGCTGTGGACCGTCGCCTCGCAGTCGACCTTCCTGGCCGGCGGCCTGGCGACGTGGTTCGGCGCGCGAGGGCTGGACACGTCGGCGATCGTCGCGTTCGCGGCGGGCAACTTCGTCTACATCGCCGCCTCGGACCTGGTGCCGGAGGTCAACCGGAACCGGGACGCCCGGCGGAACGTGATCCACTTCGGGGCGTTCCTGCTCGGGGCAGGGGTGCTGCTCGCGCTGCGCGTGCTCGTCCCGCACGCGCACTGAGCGGCGTCCGTCAGCCCGGCGGGCGGAGCAGACCGCAACGACGCATCCAGCGCCACAACGTGTTGCGTCCGATGCCGAGGGCGCGGGCGGTGGCCGTGCGGTTCCACCGGTGCCGTTCGAGGGCGGCGCGCAGGCCGGTCGCATCGAGGCTCGCGCCGCGCAGGCCTCCTTCGAGCGGCGCGGCCGCCGGGTCGCCGCCCTGGCGGCCGGTCGTCCCGCGACACGAACCACCGGTTCGACCCCTCGAGGACGGGCCCGCGCGCACCTCGAGCGGCAGATGCTGGGGCTCGATCCGCGGACCGCGACAGAACACGAACGCCCGGTCGATGATGTTCCGCAGTTCGCGGACGTTTCCCGGGAAGTCGTAGGACTGGAGCAAGCGCAGCGCCGCCGGCGAGAGCCCCTCGATCGCCTTGCCGGTGCGCCGGGACGCGCGGCGAACGAAGTGCTGGGCCAGCAGCGGGACGTCGCCGGGCCGCTCGGCCAGCGGCGGCAGTCGCAGTTCGACGACGCGCAGGCGATAGTACAGATCCTCGCGGAAAAGCCCCTCGCGGACGCGGCCGGCCAGGTCGCGATGGGTCGCGGCCACGATCCGCACATCGACCCGCCGTCCGGCCGCGGCGCCCAGCGGATGGACCTCGCCGTCCTCCAGCACGCGCAGCAGCTTGACCTGGAAGGCGGGCGACAGGTCGCCGACCTCGTCGAGGAACAGGGTGCCGCGGTGGGCGAGCACGAAGCGGCCCGGCTTGTCGCGGCGGGCGTCGGTGAACGCGCCGCGAACGTGGCCGAACAGTTCGGACTCCAGCAGCGTGTCGGGCAGCGCGCCGCAGTTGACCTGCACGAAGGGCCGTTCGGCGCGCGACGACAGGCGATGCAGGGCGCGCGCCACCAGCTCCTTGCCCGAGCCGCTGGGGCCCGAGATCAGCACCGTCGCGTCGGACTCGGCCACCTCGGGCAGCATCGCCAACAGCTCGCGCACGGCCGGGCTCTCGCCGACGATGTCGTGCGCACCGGCCGCTCCGGCCAGCTCGTCGCGCAGCGCCTCCAGTTCGGACAGGTCGCGGAAGATCTCGACCCCGCCCAGCAGCCCGCCACGCCGGTCGCGCAGCACGGCGGTCGAGACCGACAGCGGCACGATCTCCATCTCCGCGTCGAGCACGTCGATCCGCACGTTCCGCAACGGCTTGCCGGTCTGGAGGGTACGGCGCAGCGCGCAACCGCTCTGGCAGCAGCTCGCGCGGAACACCTCGTGGCACCGGCGCCCGATGGCGTCCTTCCTGCGGATCCCCGTGATCCGCTCGGCCTCCGCGTTGAACGACGTCACGCGGAATTCCCGGTCCACGGTGAACACGCCCTCGTGGATGCTGTCGAGGATCAGGGGATAGAGCGGGTCGATGCGCGACTCCACGCGGCCGAGTGTGGAAGATCGGGCGCACGCGCGCAAGCCGTGCGGAAGAGGCGTGGCGGCGGGAGGTCGTCGTCAGCCGCGGCCGTCGCGGTCCAGGAACGCCCGGATGCGGCGGCGCGCTTCCGGGTCGGCCAGCCGCGCGGAGATCGCCCGCACCGCCGCGTCCGCGGCGTCCGCCGCCGGGCGCCCCTCGACGCCGCGCAGGAACGCCTTGATCGCGCGCACCGCGCCCGGCTCGCCCGCCCGCAGCGCCTCCAGCCGCTCCTCCACGACGGCGTCCAGTCGCGCGGGCGAGACGACGAGATCGACCAGGCCCCAGTCGGCCGCGCGCGCCGCCCCGATCCGCTCGCCCGACATCGCCCACGCGCGCGTGCGCGCCGGGCCGATCCGCCGGACGACGTAGGGCGCGACCATCGCGGGCACGAGCCCCACGCGCACCTCGGCGAGCTGGAACGTCGCGTCCTCGGCGGCGATCGCGACGTCCGCCAGGGCCGCCAGACCGACGCCGCCGCCGACGGCGGCGCCGTGGATCCGGACGACGAGCGGCACGGGCAGGGCGTCGAGGGCGGCGAAGGCGCGGGAAACCCGCAGCGCCTCCCCGCGCCGCTCGGCGCGGTCGTCGTCCGCCCCGGCGAACCACCGCAGGTCGGCGCCCGCGCAGAAGGCGTCGCCCTCCCCGGCCAGCAGCACCGCGCGCTCGCCCGGCTCGAGCGTCCGCAGGGCGTCTTCCAGCGCGTCGAGCAGCGCGCCGTCGAAGGCGTTGCGGCGCTCGGGACGCGCCAACGTCAGGCGCAACACCCCCCCGCGACGCTCGACGCGCAGGCCGTTCTCGCCGGGACGCGGCATCTCCACGCTCCTCCCGGCCCCGGGTTCGCGTGCGCGACCGCACGAACCCGCACGCGCGGCGGCGGCCCGCCCTTCCCCGCTCCCCGGGGCGTGCGCTAGTCTACCCGCCCGCGGACCGGCGGCAAGCGGCCGATCGCCGCGGACGGGAGGATGGACGGATGCGCCAGACGCGTCGCCGAAAGGACGAGCACATCGAGATCTGCCTGCGCCGGGACGTCCGCTCCACCGTCGCGACGGGGCTCGAGGCGGTGCGCTTCGGGCACGGGGCGCTGCCGGAGATCGACCTCGATGAGGTCGACCTTTCGACGACGGTGCTGGGGAAGCGCCTGCGCGCCCCGCTGCTGGTCGGCGCGATGACGGGGGGGACGCCGCGGGCGGCGCGGCTCAACGCACGCCTGGCCCGGGCCGCCGCCCGCCTCGGCCTCGGCCTCGCGCTCGGCTCGCAACGCGCCATGCTCGAGGATCCACGCCTCGCCGCCGGGTACGCGGTGCGCGACGAGGCTCCGGACCTGCCGCTGTTGATCGGGAACATCGGGGCGGTGCAGCTCCGGCGCGGCGTCACCGGCGCTCAGCTCGCCCGAGCGGTCCGCGCGGTCGGGGCCGACGCGCTGGCGTTCCACCTCAATCCGCTCCAGGAAGCGTTGCAGCCGGAGGGGGACACCTGCTTCCGCGGCGTCTTCGACGCGCTGCGGACCGCGATCCCCCGGGTCGGCGCGCCGTGCCTGGTCAAGGAGACGGGCGCCGGCATCTCGCGGGTCACCGCCCGCCAGCTCGCCCGACTGCCGCTGGCCGGCGTCGAGACGGCGGGCGCGGGCGGCACGTCGTGGGCCCGGGTCGAGGCGTACCGCGCGGCGGGGACGGCCGCGGAGCTGGCCGGCGAGCGGCTCGCCGGCTGG